>JAMPYH010000006.1 GCA_023700785.1 Candidatus Zixiibacteriota bacterium | reverse complement strand
TTGCCAAACGTGCCACCGAACGAGGCACGCTTTCGACGCTGGAGAATATTCTCGTAGTGGCCGGGGCACAGCAAGGAATAGAACTTATCGCCCGCGCCTTTATAGACCCTGGCGATTACGTATTGGTGGAAAACCCCACCTATGTCGGCGCCCTTCAGGCGTTCAACTATTACCGGGCAAAGTATGTTACGGTGGAGATGGACAAAGAGGGGATGATAGTAGAGCAAGTCGAAGACTGTCTCCGCAAGTATCATCCGAAACTGATCTACACCGTCTCGAACTTCCAGAATCCGACAGGGATCACCATGTCGTTGGAGCGCCGACGCGCGTTGGTTGATGTCGCCAGCCGATACAATATCCCGATCGTCGATGACAATCCTTACGGCGAGATACGCTTTTCGGGCGAGCGTGTCCCCACACTCAAGTCTTACGGCGGCGATGAAGTGATCGCCTTGCGTTCGTTTTCCAAGGTTGTCTCGCCCGGTTTGCGTCTTGGCTGGATAAATGGTCCCGGTTCGATCATGACCCAGTTCGAAAAGGTCAAACAATGCACCGACCTTCATACCAGCAGTTTTGGGCAATACCTGATCTATGAGTATGTCACCCAGGGACATCTGGAGCCGCAGATAGAACGGATCAAGGCTGATTATCTGGCAAAGCGCAACTGTATGATCCAGGCGATGGAGCAACACTTCCCGATCGAGGTCACCTGGACCCGTCCTGAGGGGGGGCTGTTCCTCTGGGTCCAACTTCCGGAGCATTTGTCCGCCAGTAAACTGCTTCCGAAAGCGATCGATCTGAGGGTCGCGTACGTCTATGGTTCGCCATTTTTCGCCAATGGCGGCGGCGATAATTGCTTGCGTTTAAACTTTTCAAATGCTACATTACAGATGATTGTCGAAGGGATCAAACGCCTCGGCAAACTCTTTAAGGAAAACATGTAAGATGTTTGCACCCATGCACTCCATCCTAAACCTTCGCTGGTGGCGCGGAACTGTGGCTATGCGTCCGGATGGAGAGATTTGAGTGCGTTTACAGGCAATTTCAAGCCCACCGGAAGGTGGGCTTTTTTGTTGCCCGACAACGCACAAGCCAGTTTAATAGCGGTCTATGAAAGTACCTTTTTACAAGTATCACGCCTTGGGGAATGACTTCATCGTCGTGACCGGACCAAAAGCGCCAAGCAGGGCTTCAGTTGGCTCCTTAGCCAGAGCAATCTGCGACCGCTCCACCGGGGTAGGGGCTGACGGATTGCTCTACCTATCGCCAAGCAAAAAGGCGGATATTCGAGCCGATGTATTTAACGCGGATGGCGGCTGGGCCGAGCGATCCGGAAATGGCCTCCGTATTGTAGCGCTTCACTTGCGAAACTTGCGGACGTCCGGCAATGAGTATGCCGTCGAAATGGGACAGAGCGTCAGCGAGGTCAAACTGCTCAAACAGATCCCGGACGGCTATCATATTCGAGGAACCATCGGTTCTCCGGATTTCCGGGCCGCTTCTGTGCCGGTCAGATCCCGTACTCGAATGGTGATAAACCGGAAACTGACTTTCGGCAAGGAGTCGGCTCTCGCGACCTGCCTGGCAGTCGGCAATCCTCACTGCGTTATTGCGGTTGATTCGTTTGATTTCGACTGGAAAGCCCTCGGACAGCGTATCGAATGCGCTTCCATGTTTCCCAGGCGAACCAATGTCGAGTTTGTGAAGGTAGTTAATCGCGGCAAGATCCAGGTCGCCGAATGGGAGCGTGGCGCCGGGGCGACCGGGTCATCCGGCACAGGCGCGGCTGCCGCGGTCGCCGCCATGGTTATGAACGGACTCGTTGACCGCACGTGTGAGGTTCTGTTCGAAACGGGTTCGCTATGGGTGAACTGGAGATCCGATACCAACGTGATCGAGTTACACGGCCCGGTCATTTTTGTCGCCTCGGGGATTTACAACTACTGATGCAGAGTCTGAACGACATCAAAAAGATGAGCAAAAGGGGGAACGTGATCCCGCTTTCGACGCGGATCCCGTCCGACCTGGAGACTCCCGTTTCCGCGTATCTCAAGCTGGCGGCAGGGAAAAAGTACTCATTTCTGCTTGAGTCAATTGAAGGCGGCGAAAAGCTGGCACGCTACTCCTTCATTGGTTTTGATCCGTACCAGATCATCGAGGCAAACGCGACTGCCATTACACTGCGGCAGGGAAACAGCTCTCATGTTGTGGCGACCGAACCGCTCGCGTTCTTGCGTGAATTGATGTCGGGATATCGACCGGTCGCTGTCGAGGGATTGCCGCGCTTTACCGGTGGTGGAGTCGGCTATTTTACATACGATACCATCCGCTGGGTTGAAAGACTCCCCGACGCTAATCCGGACAAGCTCGGACTCCCGGAAATGAACATCGGGCTTTACCAGAATCTGGTGGCCTTCGATCACCTGAAACAAGAGATCGTGCTTATCGCCAATATCCTGCATGAATCCGGTCATGCTGGTCTGGAGAGAAAGTATCGGGAAGCTTCCGCCCAACTCAAACAAATGGCGGCGGCTCTTAAGAAGCCGTTGGTCCCACCCAAAGCGAAGCCAACAGGACAGCGACCGAAGGTGTCTGTTTTGCTGCCGAGGCCACAGTTTGAAGTCTCCGTCAAGAAAGCAAAAGGGTATATCAAAGAGGGGGACATATTCCAGGTCGTGCTCTCTCGGCGCTGGCAGATCGAGTCTAATGAATCAGCGCTGGCGGTCTATCGACGTTTACGCAGGATAAATCCGTCGCCATATATGTTCCTGCTGTCGATGGGAAATGACGCTGTAATCGGCTCTTCCCCGGAGATGATGGTCCGAGTGGAGAGTGGCGAGATAGAGACCCGCCCAATTGCCGGGACCCGGCCTCGTGGCAAAAATGAGGCTGAAGATGCTGCCCGGATTGCCGATCTGCTCCAGGACGAGAAAGAACTGGCAGAACATACCATGCTCCTTGACCTCGGCCGAAATGATATCGGTCGGGTCAGCAGGGCGGGGTCAGTCCGGGTCAAGGACCGGATGGTGGTAGAAAAGTACTCGCATGTCATACACCTGGTCAGTTCGGTCGTTGGACAGATGCAACCCGGGACCACGGCGTTGGACGGCCACTTCGCCTGCTTTCCCGCCGGAACAGTCTCTGGCGCTCCGAAGATACGAGCGATGGAGATAATCGACGAACTGGAGCCGCTGCGCAGGGGAGTCTATGCCGGTTCGATCGCTTACCTTGACTTCTGGGGAAATCTCGACTCGTGCATCGCGATAAGGACAGTTGTGAAAAAGGGCAAGCAGTACTTTGTACAGGCAGGCGCCGGGATCGTGGCCGACTCGATTCCCGCAAATGAGTCAAGGGAAACAGAAGCAAAGGCCAAGGCGCTCATCGAGGCTGTCACGGGAGAGCGGCGCTAATGATCCTGATGCTCGACAATTACGATTCCTTCACCTACAACGTGGTTCAGTATCTGTCGGAACTCGGAGCGGATCTTCAGGTTTATCGCAACGACGCGATCTCGGTCGAGGAGATCCGCCAGATGCGACCAGCGAAGATCGTTCTCTCGCCGGGACCGGGGCGGCCCGAAAACGCCGGCATCATGAACCAACTGATAAAGGAATTGTCTCCGAACATCCCGATGCTCGGCATCTGCCTGGGGCACCAGGCGATCGGGCAGGTCTATGGCGCCAGGATCGGGTACGCTCCAACGTTGATGCACGGCAAGACATCGGATGTGCACCATGACGGATCAACACTCTTTCGGAGAGTCAGTTCGCCGTTCGTGGCGACGCGCTATCACTCGCTGGTCATTGAACCATCGACCTTGCCGGGTGACTTTGTCACCACCGCCTGGACCGCCGACAAAGTGATCATGGCGATTCAGCACAAACAATTTCCGCTCTATGGCGTACAGTTCCATCCGGAGTCAATTTTGACCACCGAAGGGAAGAATATCCTGCGCAATTTTCTGGAGAAAGACCAATGATCCAGGACTCGCTCAAAAAGCTCCTTTCGGGGACCCACCTGACTGAAGAGGAAGCAACTGCGCTTATGGATCAGATCATGACCGGCGAAGCCACGCCGGTGCAGATCGGCGGCATCCTGATCGCCTTGAAGCAAAAAGGGGAACTCGCTCACGAAGTCGCCGGGTTTGTGCGGTCGATGCGGAAACATGTCCGCAAGGTCAGCATCACTGACCCTGACGCGGTTGATGGGTGCGGCACGGGCGGCGATGGCGCGCATACATTCAATATCTCGACCGCCGCGGCAATAGTCGCGGCGGCGGCCGGAGCGACTGTCGCCAAACATGGTAACCGCTCGGTCAGCAGCAAATGTGGTTCGGCCGATCTGCTTGAGGCTGCCGGCGGAAAGATCGACCTGGAGCCTCTTGAGGTTTCTGAGTGCATCAAAAGGGTCGGCTTTGGATTTATGTTTGCGCCGGTCTTTCATCCGGCGATGCGGTACGCGTCGGGACCCCGCAGGGAACTTGGCGTCAGGACGGTCTTTAATATTCTTGGGCCAATGACCAACCCTGCCGCCGTCAAACGTCAGGTGATCGGCGTTTACGACCGTTCGCTGATGAGGATGATGGCCGAGGTGCTGGCGCTCACCGGGTCGGTCCATGTTCTGGTGGTCCACTCTCGGGACGGTATGGACGAACTTTCCATCTCTGACGCGTCTGATTTTGTCGAGCTTAAGGATGGAACGCTTTCTGAGTCTTCGATCAGTCCGGAGAGTGCCGGACTAGTTCGTTACCCGAGAAACGCGGTGGCCGGTGGCGACGCGGCTGAAAATCTGGTGATACTCCGCAATGTGTTGGCGGGAAGCGCCGACGGTTACGGCGACGCGGTTGCGCTTAACGCCGGGGCGTTGTTATATGTCGCCGGCAAGGCGGAAAGTATTCGCGAAGGTGCTCTGTTGGCCCGCCAGTCACTTGGCAACGGCAGTGCCAGGGCAAAACTCGATGAATGGGTCAGGAAAACACAGGCATAAATGATGCAGTCGATTGACATAGATAAATCCACACGGCAGGACTCGGGCCCGCAGCGCCATTTAGGGCATGAACTGCGGCATTATTGGTATCATGTCCGACAGTTTTCGCGCAATGCCCGGCTTTATCTGTTGGCCGCATTCCTTTTGGGAGTCAACTACGAGTTCTTTCAGCTCTTGCTGAATCTCTACCTGAAAGAGCTGGGCTTTGGCGAAAGCAACATTGGCCTGATCAATTCCTCCAGGGCTGTGGGAATGTCGCTGATGGCGATCCCGGCCGCTATTATCCTGAGCCGGATCAACCTGAAGCCGGTCCTGATAGCGTCCGGGATACTTTTCGCGATCTTCAGCGTGGGGGTCTCAAGTAACGAGCCTTTGCAACTCATCTTGATATTCTCCGTGTTGAGTGGGATGACATTCGCCTTCTCGCGGGTGGCGGCGGGTCCGTTCTACATGCGAAACTCCACATCAGAGGAACGAACCCATCTCTTTTCCTTCTCCTTCGGCGTTCTGCTTCTGGCCGGAATGGTCGGCTCACTGACTGCCGGCCGCCTGGTTCCGCTCATGAGCGAACTGGCCGGTGACTCGATCCTTGGCTACCGATACACGCTTTATCTTGGGATTGCCATCGGAATGCTGGCACTTATTCCATTCGCGATGCTGAAGCCGACGCCGGCCTCCGATGAAGAACGGCGGATCAAGGTCACCCGGGAGCAATTTCGCCGGCGGGGGACATTCTACTTCAAGATCTCGTTCTCCAATTTTCTGATCGGTCTCGGCGCGGGGCTGATCATTCCATTCTTGAATCTCTATTTCAGGGATAAGTTCGGGCTCTCAACTTCGACGATCGGGTTCTTCTATTTCTGCACCATTCTCTTTATGTTTGCCGGGACATTGGCTGGACCGGTGCTGGCCAGGCGGTATGGATTGGTGCGTACGATAGTCTTCACACAACTGCTCTCTATTCCATTCATGCTGACCCTGGCCTATACTCAAGTGCTCTGGATCGCGTTTGCCGCGTATGTGCTGCGAGCGGGGCTGATGAATATCGGTGTGCCGGTGGCGACCAATTTTGGCATGGAGATGTCCAGTCGTGCCGAGCAGGGTTTGGTCAACGCGCTCCTGATGGTCTCATGGACCTCATCCTGGATGCTCTCCACGGCTGTCGGCGGCCGACTCATAGAGCAGTATGGATATACGCTGACCTTCAACATCACCATTGTGCTGTACATTCTCTCCACGCTCTTTTATTTCTGGTCATTCAAGGGAGTCGAGAAACGGGGCGATGACAAAGCAGGCTGGGCTATCGCCGAGCAGGAGGAAGCGTGAGCGATATTCTCCAGCAGATTGTTGAGCAGAAGCGGATTGAGATTGAGGAGCAGAGATCAAGATGGCCGATGGAGTCTCTGGCCGAAAAAGCGTCGTTGCATGAACGCTTCAGCCTCAAGAAGGCTCTGCAAGCAAACGAGCGTGTCAAGATAATCGCTGAGCTCAAAAAGGCTTCTCCATCCCGAGGTGTCCTGATAGACCAGTTCGATCCGGAGGAAATGGCCGCGCGTTATCGATCTGGCGGAGCGGTCGCTCTGTCTGTCCTGACCGAATCGAAGTTCTTCCAGGGGAAGCTT
The DNA here is from genome assembly GCA_023700785.1 of Candidatus Zixiibacteriota bacterium. Lineage (GTDB taxonomy): Bacteria > Zixibacteria > MSB-5A5 > GN15 > FEB-12 > FEB-12. The sequence continues at coordinate 13,927 of JAMPYH010000006.1, read as the reverse complement.
GAGTATCTTCAGATCGCCAAGCAATCCGCGAGACTGCCCGTGTTGTGCAAGGATTTTATTATCGAGCCTTACCAGATCCATCTGGCGGCGGCGAAAGGGGCCGACGCCATTCTCCTGCTCGTGCGACTTCTGTCGCGTCGGCAACTTGAGGATTTCCTGGGAATAGCGCGGGAATGCGGACTGGATTGCCTGGTGGAGGTTCATACGGAACCGGAACTCGAATCCGCGCTGAATACTCCAGCTCAGATCATTGGAGTCAACGCGCGTGACCTCGCCGACTTCTCGGTCAGTCTCGATAGAACAGCGGCTTTATCGAAACTCATTCCTGATAACAGGCTGCGAGTCGCCGAATCCGGGATATCTACCAAAGTAGATATCAGCCGCCTGGTGGACGCTGGATATAGTAATTTCCTCGTTGGCGAAGCTCTGGTCAAAAGTAGTGATCCTGCTGGATTGCTGCGGGAGTTCAGGCAGGCATGAGCTACTTTCAGATCAAAGTTTGCGGCATTACACGGGTCAGTGATGCGCGTCTTGCGGCTGAATTGGGCGCTGACATGCTGGGGCTGAACTTCTATTCCGGTTCTCCGCGATTTGTCTCAGTAGTCAGGGCATCGAGGATCATCGAGTCAGTTCCACCGACTGTCGATACCGTCGGCATCTTTGTTGACATGCCGGTTAAACAAGTGGTGAAGATCGCTCAACAATTGCGCCTGCAGTGGGTGCAGTTGCATGGTAACGAACCCGATTCCGACATCCTAACGCTTCAAAGGGGGGGAGTGCGGGTCATTAAAGCATTTTCCGTGACCGGAGTGAAAGACTGGACCAGGGTCTCAGGATCCAAGGCGGATCTGCGATTGGTGGATAACAGGAGCAGCTCTGCTCGTGGCGGGACGGGGAAGAGGTTTGACTGGGGCATACTTCCCAAACGCCGGATCGAACGGCTCGCGTTGGCCGGAGGGGTCTCCGCTCAAAATGTTGCGCTTGGCGTGGAGTTATTCCGCCCTTTGTTGGTGGATGTCAACTCGTCGGTTGAGACAAGCCCCGGATTAAAATCAAAAGTGAAACTGGTGAAGTTTTTCAAGGTGGCAAATAGTGCGCGGTATTGATAAAAAATACAATTTCCCGGACGCGAGAGGGCGCTACGGGCTCTTTGGTGGCAGGTATGTGCCGGAGACTGTCATTTACGCCCTCGACGAACTCGCCGCTGCCTATGCTAAAGCACAGAAGGATCGACGATTCAAGGCCGAGCTTGCCGGCTACCTGAAGTCATTCGTCGGCCGACCGTCGCCGCTTTATTTCGCGGAGCGACTCACCCAACATGTCGGCAGTCCCAGAATATGGTTCAAACGTGAGGATCTCAACCACACCGGCGCGCACAAGATCAACAACACGGTGGGACAGATTCTTTTGGCGCTTCGGATGAGGAAGACCCGCATTATCGCCGAGACCGGCGCCGGTCAACATGGTCTGGCTACAGCCACCGTCTGCGCCCGGTTTGGGCTCCCCTGTGTGATCTATATGGGTGCCGAAGATGTCATTCGTCAGGCGCCGAATGTAGAGAAGATGCGTCTGCTTGGCGCCGAAGTTGTGCCGGTTGAATCGGGATCCAAAACCTTAAAGGATGCCACCAATCAAGCGATGCGCGACTGGGTCACCAATATCCGCACCACTTTTTACATCATTGGCTCGGTTGTCGGGCCGCACCCGTATCCAATGATCGTCAGGGATCTCCAGTCTGTGATCGGCAAAGAGACCAAAGTCCAGAGCCTGAAGATACTGGGCAAACTCCCCGACGCCCTTGTCGCCTGCGTTGGCGGCGGTTCCAACGCGATTGGATTGTTTTATCCTTTTATCAGGTCCAAAGTCAAGCTGATCGGCATTGAAGCCGCCGGGCACGGTCTTGATTCCGGGAAGCATTCGGCCACGCTTACCAAAGGGAAGCCGGGCGTACTTCACGGTTCCTATAGTTACCTGCTTTTCGACGCCGAGGGCCAGATAACGCTGCCCCATTCCGTTTCAGCCGGACTGGACTATCCCGGAGTTGGACCGGAGCATTCGCACCTTCGCGATTCAGGCAGGGTGGAGTATCATTCGGCGACTGACCAAGAAGCGGTGGACGCCTTCAAACTTACTTCGCGTCTCGAGGGTATTATTCCGGCGATGGAAACATCGCACGCCATTGCCTGGCTGGTGGCTAACGGCCGCACGTTCCGCAGAAATCAAAACGTGGTCGTTTGCCTGTCTGGCCGCGGCGACAAGGATATGCCGATTCTCTCTTCACTTGGAGAGTTGAAATGACCAACCGAGTGTCCACGCTTATAGGCTCACCAAATCGGCGCAAATTGCTTGTGCCGTTTGTGACGGTCGGCTATCCGACGTTCGCCATGTCACGGCAACTTGCGGAGACTGCTATTGAATCTGGCGCGGACATGCTTGAACTCGGGATGCCATTTTCGGACCCGCTGGCTGACGGCCCTCAGGTGCAGCTTTCCAGCCAGGTGGCCCTTCAGCACGGAACCGGACTCGGAGATCTGTTTGAATTGACCGCTGAGCTTCGTCGAGGTACCGACATCCCAATACTGGCCATGGGGTACTACAATCCAGTCTTGAGTCGTGGTTTGGATCGCTTTTTCGGAGAGGCAAAATCAGCCGGCATCGACGGCCTGATCATTCCAGACCTACCTCCAGAGGAAGCCGGTCCGTTTCTGGATCAAGCCGGCAAGCACGACATTGCCTCGGTCTTTCTGGTCGCACCCACCAGCACTGCCATGAGAGTGAGGCGCATAGAACAACGGTGTACTGACTTTGTTTACGCGGTCACGGTTACCGGGGTGACGGGGGCAGGAAGAAGTTTTGACGATCAGACCGACCGATATTTAAGTTCGCTGCGAAAGCAGCTTCGTAAACCGTTTGTCGCCGGATTTGGCGTCTCTTCCTCAGCGTCCGCAAAGCGACTCTGCCGACATGCCGACGGCGTGGTTATCGGTTCGGCGCTCATCCGTTTAGTCGAAGAAAATGGCCGCGCTGAGCGGGCTGTGGGCAAAGTGGGTGACTTCCTTAAGTCAGTGCGAGAGAGCCTCAACGGGCAATAATGCTTTATCGTTGCGCCGGAGCGGCAACGTCCCCATATTCGGGCCGGAAGCAAGGCTAAGATGATACTAGACAAGTTCAAAGAGCAATTTGCGCAGACCGTGGCGGCCGCCTTTTGCGGCGCCTACCCCGATATCGCCAAAGCGACGGGCGATCACGGACCGTTCTCCGCCTCGGACGTGCTTAAAGGGATCGAAAAGCCGAAAGATCCCAAAATGGGAAGTATCGCGTTTCCTATTTTCAAATACCTTTCAGTGCTCAAATCAAAGCCGGACGTGGTCACACGGACTGTCGCCGAGGCCGCCAACAAGGCGCTTGGTGCCAACGGATCGCGCCCTGCGCTGACGTTAACTTCCGCGTCCGGATACATCAACGCTTCGATCGATCCTCTGGCGGTATCACAGCGGACCTTGACTGAGGTCCTGACACAAAAGAACCACTTCGCGGATTCTTCTATCGGCGAAGGAAAGATCAATCTTGTGGAGTATTCATCTCCCAATATCGCCAAGACCTTTGGCGTAGGTCACCTCCGTACGACCATCATCGGTAACTCGCTTCGTCGCATCTACAAGAAGCTTGGCTATCAGGTCATCGGCATCAACTATCCCGGCGACTGGGGGACCCAGTTCGGGAAGATGATCGTCGCATTCCGCAAGTGGGGAAGCGAAGAGACCTTCAAAAATAAAGCGGTCTTCAACCTGATCGACCTCTATGTTAAGTTTCATGCCGAAGCGGAGAAGGACGAATCGCTTAACGAAGAGGCCCGGGTCGCGTTCAAACAACTTGAGGACGGCGATCCCGAAGTAACCGCTCTCTGGGAGCGGATGAAAGAGGTCTCATTCGAGGAGTGGGATCGCGTCTATGCCATCCTTGGCGTCGAGTTCGATCTCATGTACGGCGAATCCTTTTTGAACGACAAAATGGAGGCGGTCATCGAGCGGCTTACCAGGGTCGGTCTCACATCGATCTCTCGCGGCGCGTTGATCGTCGATCTGAAGGATCCGCAACTTCCGCCGGCGCTTCTTAAGCGCCAGGATGGCGCCACGCTTTATATCACTCGGGATCTGGCCGGGTTGATCTACCGGTGGGAAAAGTATCGGTTCCATGAGTCGCTCTATGTGGTAGGGGTGAGCCAGTCGGATCACTTTAAGCAGGCGCTCAAGGTGATCGCCATGCTGGAGGAGGCCGAAAATCTGCCGGCGTCCGAACGGATGACCGGCAAAGTGAAGCATGTGGATTTTGGCTGGGTGAAGTTTGGCGAAAAAACCATGTCCACGCGACAGGGGAACATCATCTTCCTCGAGGATGTCCTCAACCAGGCGATCGAGTTAGCAAGGACAAAGATCCGCGAGAAAAACCCGGACCTCAAACAGTTCGATGAGGTCTCGCGGATGATCGGCGTCGGCGCGGTCATCTTTTCGCAACTCTCAGTGCGACGCCAAAAGGATGTCAATTTTGACTGGGACGAGGTACTCAGTTTTGAGGGTGAGACCGGTCCGTACCTGCAGTACACGCATGCCAGACTTTGCTCATTGGAGCGGGTCTATGGCAAGCCGATCACAGCGGACGTTGATTTTGAGCTGTTGGACAGGGAAGAGGAGCGGATCGTCATCGAATCGCTGGCCGAGTTTGGAGATGTCATTCTTGATGCCGCTCGCAACTACGATCCGTGGTACATCTCCACCTATCTGCTTCGGCTCTCCAGCGCGTTCAACAAGTTTTATCAACGGAAAGATGCCTCCGGGCGCATCGACAAGATAATTTCCGACAACGCCGACCTCTCCGCCGCTCGTATGGCGCTGGTGCAGTCGGTGCGAATAGTCATCAACGAAGGACTGCACTTGCTCGGACTTCGGGCGCCCGACGAAATGTAGCCGCACAATTACGGTCGCGAACTGGCGCGGCCGGGAGAAATATATGCTTGTAGTAATGGAAGCGACCGCCACTCCGGAAATGGTCGCCAAGGTTTGCGAGGAGATCACTCGGATGGGGCTCACCCCCCACCCGATCCCGGGTGCGCTGAGAACCGCCATCGGCGTCACCGGCAACAAAGCCCAGGTCGATTCCGACCGGATCCTCACATTGGTCGGCGTACAGGATATTATCCATGTCACCAATCCGTTCAAGCTGGTCAGCCGGGAGTTCTACCCGGAGAACAGTGTTGTCGATGTTGACGGAGTCAAAGTGGGCGGCCCCGAGTTTGTGGTCATGGCCGGGCCGTGCTCGGTCGAATCCCGCGATCAATGCATGATCATCGCCGAGCGGGTGGCCAACGCCGGCGCGAGGATATTCAGGGGCGGGGCATTCAAGCCTCGCACTTCGCCATACAGCTTTCAAGGATTGGGGGAGACGGGACTACAAATACTCGCCGAAGTTCGCGAGCGGTTTGGGCTGAAGATCATCACCGAGGCGGTCGATACCGAAACGCTCGATCTGGTGGCATCCTACACCGATATCATCCAGATCGGCGCCCGCAATATGCAGAACTACTCGTTGCTCAAAAAGGCGGGTCGTTCGATGAAGCCGGTGCTGCTGAAGCGCGGCATGTCGGCGACGCTCGAAGAGTTCTTGATGGCGGCCGAATATATCATGGCGGAGGGGAATCGCTCCGTCATCCTGTGCGAGCGGGGTGTCAGGACGATTGCGGACCATACTCGAAATACGCTCGATCTGGCGGCTATACCGTATGTCAAGCGGATGAGCCATCTGCCTATTCTTGCTGACCCAAGTCACGGCACGGGAAAGAAGGGGAAAGTGATCCCGCTGTCGCGAGCATCGATAGCTGTCGGCGCCGACGGGCTCCTGGTTGAGGTTCACCATGAACCGGAAAACGCTCTCTCAGACGGCCCGCAGTCGATCGTGCCGGATGATTTTGACAAACTGATGAATGACATGCGTCGATTGGCGGCGGTGCTTGACAGGACCTGCGCATGAAACGTGAGCTGAAACCGGCTCGCCGAATTTCTGGAACTATCGCGGTCCCGGGAGACAAATCGGTCGGCCACCGAGCGGCCCTGTTCTCGATTCTCTCCAAAGGACCGATCACCGTAAAGCACTTTCCCGACGGTGCGGATGTGCTTACGTCGCTGGAAGCCGCCAAGCGACTTGGCGTTCAAGTGGAGCAAGTTGACGGTGGTCTTAAGTTAACTCCACCGGAACGGCTACAGGCTGATCAGGATACGATCATCGATTGCGGAAACTCCGGAACTACGGCGCGGCTGCTTGCCGGCATTCTCGCCGGAAGTCGGCTCAGGGTCATACTTTCCGGTGACGAATCGCTCTCTCGTCGGCCAATGAAGCGGATCGTTGATCCGCTGGCGGCGATGGGCGCGGAACTCTTCGCCACTGACGGCCATCTGCCGATGCGGGTGGCAGGCAAAAAGTTGCTTCCCTTTGAGTACCGCATGCCGGTCGCTTCGGCCCAGGTGAAATCATCGCTCATGTTGGCCGCTCTTGCGTCCCAGTGCTCGATCACCCTGCGAGAGGACCATGTCACGCGAGATCATACGGAGTTGATGCTCCAGGCGATTGGAGGCGGAATTACTGTTCGGGATATCAAGCCGGTGCTGGTACAGGACCCCCTCGATCCGCGCAAAAAGAAGTCGGTTTTGCCGGAAACATTCAAAAAGGAGATAGTCCTCTCGGCGCAAGCCGCGATCAACGGGGGAGAGATCGATATCCCGGGAGATATCTCCACCGCCGCGTTCTTTTTTGGCGCCGCGGCGATAACTGGAGAGACCGTAACCGTGACCAATTGCGGCCTCAATCCAACCAGAACAGAGTTTCTGGATCACCTGCGCGCTATCGGGTGCCAGGTGATGATCGAACATAAGACGACATTCTCCGGCGAGCTTCGCGGGTCTGTTACGGTCACTGGCGGCCCCCTGAAATCGCGCAAGATCTCCGGAGATGCGACAGTCGGCATGATCGATGAGATCCCAATAGTCGCGGTCATCGCCGCATTCGCGGAGGGAACGACCATCATCAGGGATGCTCAGGAGCTTCGCGTCAAGGAGTCCGACCGACTGGCGGCCATAGCGGAAAATCTGACTCGTATGGGGGTGAAATGCGGCCTGCTGGACGACGGCCTCGCCATCGAGGGTCGCCAGGAGCTTAGCGGCGCTGATCTGGTCAGTTTTTCTGATCACCGTATCGCGATGGCCTTTTCCGTTGCCGCGCTGGCCGCGGTCGGCCCGTCCAGCATGGATGATACATCCTGTGTTGGTATATCATGCCCGGGATTCTATGACTTGCTGCTGCAGATCATCGCATGAGCACTCGGTACCACTTCGGACTATTGGGGCACAAGATCGCCTATTCGCAATCGCCCGACATCTTCGCCGCGATCGCGAAACAGACCGGCTGCAAGATACAGTTTGACCTGTTCGACATCTCGCCGCTCGACCTTGACTTTTTCATGCAACGGATATCCGCACAAGAACTGTCCGGATTGTCGGTCACGATACCGCACAAAGAGTCGGTCATGCGGTACTTGACTGAATGCGATCAGGTAGCCCAGGAACTTGAAGCGGTCAATTCCATAAAGATTGACGGTCTGTCACTTGCCGGATATAATACTGACTGGGAAGGTGTCGCGCAGAGCCTGCTCAAGCATTCTAAATCGATTGAGAATGGCAAGGTGTTGATCCTCGGGACCGGTGGCGTAGCCCGTGCCGTAGTCCACGCCCTCTGTACCGGCATGAGGCCGAAAGAACTGACGATCGCGGGTCGTTCCCAGGAGCATCTTGAGCATCTTAAAGCCGCCAGTTCCCGATTTTCTATCCCCTGCAAAACGGTCGAGCGCGATCTATTTGAGCCTGGAAAGGGGAAGTTTCACCTGGTGGTTAATTGTACGCCGCTGGGGGGCTGGCACTACCCAAATGTCAGCCCGCTGCCGAAAGGACTTGACTGGAGCCATGTTGGGATATATTTCGATGTTAATTACAACACGGACAATGTCTTTATTGGCATGGCCCGTAAGCTCAACATACCGGCGCTCGATGGTCGCATGATGCTGGTCGCTCAGGCTGTCAGATCATTTGAGCTTTGGACGCGACAAAAGACCGAGACCGATAAGATCTACCGGGCAGTTTTTAAAACGGATCGAGGCTTATGACCACACCTCACACCACAAAACGACACATTTGGCTGGTCGGTTTCTCTGGATCCGGCAAGTCAACTGTTGGACCAAAACTGGCGAGGGCCCTTAATATGGCCTTTGCCGATACCGACGCGATGGCCGAGCGCATGGCCGGGATCACCGTAGAGCAGATCTTTGAAACCCGTGGCGAGAAGCTCTTTCGCCTGCTGGAACGTCAAGCGATCGCGCAAAGCGCGATTATGACCAAACCGACCGTGATCGCGCTTGGCGGTGGAGCCTACCATTCCGCCTTTCACCGAGCGGTGATCCGCAAACATGGCTTTGTCGTCTATTTGAGCGCCAATGTTTCTACCATCTACCGGCGGCTAAAGGCACAGGCTCATCTTGATCGCCCCCTGCTTCGCATACCGGCTCGCTCCACTATCTCCAGGAGTACGGCGCAGAAACATCGTATTGCCGAGCTTTTGGCAATTCGTGAGAAGAACTATCGGCGAGCGGATATCGTCGTCTCGACCAACGCCAAATCACCCGCTCAGGTGGTCAAATCTATCATTTCCCAAATGAAAGCGCTGCATGGCTGAGATCAGGGTAGTAACCTCGTCAGCGAGTTATCCCATCCTGATCGGCGACGGTCTGTCGAGCAAACTTGGTTTAGTTACCAAACGGTACGCTGTCTCTCCCAGGGTTTTTGCTGTTTTTGACGCCAAAGTGTTCGCCCTGCATGGGCAACATATCCTGCGTTCTTTGAAGCAGGCCGGAAGGCCCGTCGAAGTATTCGTGATGCCGTCAGGAGAGGCGCACAAAAACGAAAAAGTCCTGGCTGGCTTATATGATTTCCTGTTGAAATCGAAGATCTCGCGAACCGACCTGCTGCTGGCCATAGGTGGGGGAGTCACCACTGATATTGTCGGCTATGCCGCGGCGACTACCCTCCGAGGAGTGCGCTGGTCGGCGGTCGCTACTACCCTGCTTGGGATGGTTGATGCCGCCATTGGCGGAAAGACCGGAATCAATCATGAGCGGGGGAAGAACCTGATCGGCGCGATCTGGCAGCCCAGGTTTGTGCTGTGCGATCTGTCTCTGCTCCAAACCTTGCCGCCGCGCGAATTAGTCGCCGGGTTTGGCGAGATCGTAAAATACGCGGGGTTGATCGGCGATCCAATGTTGCCGCTCGTTTCGCGACTACTCGATGGTGATGCGAGCGCAAAAGACTGGCAGGTCGCGATCGCCCGCTCCGCCGCCTATAAGGCTCGCATTGTCTCAAAGGATGAACGGGAAGAAACTATTCGGGCATATCTTAATTTGGGACACACGTTTGCCCATGCCATTGAACACAGCCTTGGGTATGGCAGGCTTCTACATGGAGAAGCGGTACTGGTTGGACTGCTCGGCGCGGTCTGCCTCAGTATGTTGGCCGAACCGTCCAGCGCGAAGCGGTTGAAGGGATATTATCGCCTCCTGCTTTCGGCGGTTGAGATGGTTCCAAAGCGGAAATTGAAGCCTAAAGATCTGGTTCGGGCAATGTCGCTGGACAAAAAACGCGTCGGCAATGACCACCGCTTTGTACTGCTCAAGGCACCCGGGAAGCCATATATCACGACCGGCCTTCCGGCCGCCATGATCACCTTTGCGGTTGAACAGATGATCGCTGATTATAACGATTTTGGAGGGAAACATGCCCCGCGTACTGGTCGTTAACGGTCCCAACCTGAATCTGCTTGGAAAGCGGGAGCCGGATATCTACGGCACCGACACACTCGAGACCCTAAACAAGCGGCTCGGCGACCTGGGGAAAGAGATCGGTGTGGAATTGGTTTTCTTTCAATCCAACCATGAAGGGGAGTTGATCGATTTCATCCAACGCGAGGCTCCTAACGCCACCGGCATGATCATCAATCCCGGCGCCCTGACCCATTACAGCATTGGACTGCGCGACGTCATCGCGGGGGTGAAGATCGAGACGATCGAAGTTCATCTCTCGAATATCGCGGCGCGCGAACAATTCCGACAACATTCGGTCATCGCTCCGGTTTGCCGTGGCCAGGTAAGCGGGTTTGGCTTTTACGGCTATGCTATGGCTCTATCATACTTCTCGGATACCAACACACGGCAGCCGTAGAGTCGGCGAGCAATATAGACATCACATTCCCTTAATTTCCCTTGTACCGCTTAGGCAGTTCCCCTAATTTGCGTGACTCCGGCGCTGGGCGCCGGCACGTACTATGAAAACGCAGGATACCATTACCTCCGGGCCGATCGTCCGCACCGTTTTCTCTCTGGCTCTTCCCGTTGTGCTGGGCATGGTGATGGAGATCGCGCTGTCGGTGGTCAATTTCTTCTGGGTCGGTAAACTTGGTCCCGCCGCGCAGGACGCGATCACTTCATCAATGGTTGTCCACTGGGCCGTCTTTTCGACCATTTCAATTGTCGCCATTGGCACAACAGCGCTCGTCTCTCGTCATATTGGGGCGAAAGAGCCGGAGCAGGCAAGTTACTATACGTCTCAGGCGCTGTGGCTCGCGTTGGTGCTCGGAATAGTGATCACCATACTCGGGCTGACCTTTGGCGGCTCGCTCTTGAGATTTATGAAGACTGGCCCGGAGACCACCGCGCTGGCCCTCCCATACCTGCACATATTCTTTTTGACTCCCGTGATGTTCGCGATCTTCGACACTATCGCGGCCACCTTTCGCGCGGCTGGCAATACCAGGACGCCCACCATTGTCGCGGCCGTGACAATTCTGCTCAATATCGGGCTTGACCCGCTGTTCATCTTTGGTCTGGGGCCGTTTCCGGAAATGGGGGTGGCGGGCGCGGCAGTCGCCACTCTTCTCAGCACTATCGTCGCGATGATCGTCTCAGTCTGGCTGCTCCTCAAGGGGAGAGCTGGTTTTGCCGTGCCGAGCGTGTTCAGGTCGCGTCCGGACTTTGGCAGTATCGCCAGGATCGCGAAAATAGGGATTCCGATATCGACTCAGCAATTGACCTTCATTATCGTCTATTGGTTCCTGATCCGGATCGTCCATGAGTTTGGCGAGCCGGCAGGCGCGGCCATGGGGATCGGTAATCGCATGGAGTCGATCTCCTATCTAACCTGTTCGGGATTCGCCATAGCTGCTTCGACCATGGTCGGCCAGAATATCGGGGCAGGCAACCCGGACAGGGCCGCCAAGTGTGCCTGGTTCGCGTCAGGAGCCGCGGTCGTGATCACGACCATTATCGGAGCCTTTTTTGTCGCCATACCTGAACCGATTGTCAGCATCTTTACCAGTGATCCTGCTGTACACAAGATCGCGACAGACTACCTGATCATTCTTGGGCTCTCGCAGATGACCATGGCGATCGAAATAGTGATCGAAGGCGCTTTTGCCGGCGCCGGCGACACGATCCCGCCGATGCTGGTGATGATCCCTGGCGCGATAGTGCGGGTTCCGTTGGCGTACTTTCTGGCCTTTAATCTCGGTTGGGGGATAAACGGGGTCTGGTGGACTCTGACAATCACCACGACCATCAAAGCGACCATCCTCGCGCTTTGGTTCAGTCGGGGACGGTGGAAACTCCGCAAACTCTAGCGCCGGTTGAATTTAATTGACCTTCATCGCCGGTCCCGCTTAATTCCAGCATGGTTGGCGCGCATATCGAATTGAATGAGCAAACTCATCGCTTTCAAGGTGGACACCCCGAAAACAGTCGACGGCTCAAATCGTCTGCTGAGTTCATCCAATCCAGATTAACCGCCGGAGACCTCACACGACTACCGATAACCTCACATTCGCCAGAATGGTCATCGAGAATACACAGTCGCCGGTACCTTAAGGAGCTTGACCGCGTCTGCCGGTCCGGTGGCGGCTATCTTGATTCGGATACGTATGTGACTTCAACTTCTTTGCAAGCAGCCTCCGCTGTAGTGGACGCGACACTCTCTATGGTCGATGCTGTCATGGCCGGATCAGTCCATTCGGGCTTTCTACTCGGACGGCCGCCCGGCCACCACGCCGAGCATGACCACGCCATGGGGTTTTGTCTCCTTAACAACGTGGCCATAGCGACGCAGTACTTGATCGACGAATACAAGTTGGCGCGGGTCGCCGTGATCGACATTGATGTGCACCACGGCAACGGTACTCAGCATCTGTTCTATGACCGCTCGGATGTCTATTTCATATCGACTCATCAGTACCCATTTTATCCGGGGACCGGCGCGCCAACCGAGACTGGAACAGGTCAGGGAAGAGGCTTTACGTTAAACATCCCGATGTCGGCTGGTGACGGTGATTCAGAGATTGTGGCCGCGTTTGAGCAGCAGATCCTCCCCGCGATGCATCGGTATCGTCCAGAGTTCATCCTTGTTTCGGCCGGCTTTGACGCTCACCAACTCGACCCGCTTGGCGGCTTAAGCGTGACTGGCCAAGGGTTCCGGCGCATTGCGCGGAGCATTCAGGCGGTCGCCACTGAATATGCTGAGGGCCGATCGGTCTCGCTGCTTGAAGGCGGGTACGATGATGCGGGGAACCTTGATTCTATCAGCAATTATCTGGAAGGATTAGCGCAGTATGAATGAACGTTTTGTTAGATTTCGGACAAGTGACATACCGGAGATACGCTACGGCTGTCTGGAGAACGACCGGATCACCGCCTTAACCGCCGCTCCCTGGCTCGGCGGCCAGCCCACCTCGAGTGGTGTCCCGCTAAGCCATGCAACCCTCTGCGCGCCGGTTGAGCCGTCAAAGATCGTTTGTATTGGTCTGAATTACCACGCTCATGTGGCGGCATCCTTCTCAGCGGACAAACCGCCAGACTACCCCCTGATCTTTCTCAAGCCGCCATCGTCAATTATCGATCCCAACGACCAGATCATCCATCCGCCGCAATCCGAGCGAGTTGACTATGAAGCGGAACTGGGTGTGGTGATCGGCAGGCGGGCGAAGAATGTCTCTGAGACAGATGCCGAGCAGTATATCTTTGGCTTTACGTGCGTAAATGATGTCACCGCGCGCGACCTTCAGAAAAAGGACGGCCAGTGGTCTCGTGCCAAGGGGTTTGACACGTTCTGCCCGATAGGGCCATGGATCGTCACCGACCTGAACTGGCGCGACGTACTAGTGGAGGGGATACTCAACGGGGCCGTGATGCAGTCCGGCAGAACATCGCGGATGATATTCAATATTCCATACCTTATCAGCTATATCTCGTCGGCCATGACTTTGATGCCGGGCGACATCATTTCGACCGGAACGCCGTCGGGGATCGCGCCGATGAAATCCGGGGATGTCATCGAAGTTCGCGTGGAAGGGATAGGAACACTTGCGAATAGCATGGCGTAGTCTGTTGTTTGTCGCGCTGATGACCGGATCATCCATCGCCCGGGATCAGATCAGGATCGAGGCGTCGCTTGATACGGCCACCCATACCATTAGTGGTGTTGTGACCGTTATCTGGTCTAATAACGACAGCAGTTATGCCGATCCGCGCTTTCGGCTCTATGCCAACTTTGAGCCTAAGCATCCCATCTTCGCGACCGGCGAGGAGAAGAGCCAGACAGTAATTGACTCCGTTTATTTGTACGGCCAGAAGGAATCCGTCGACATGGCTGTCAACGGAACTGACCTCTTGCTGAATGTCGGACCTGAATACTTCTGGGTTCCCACCTACGATAGAACTTCCACCCGCACCATTTCGCTCTTTTTCAAGACGAAGATCGGCGATGGCGGCAACCGGCTTGGCCGCTTCCCGGAG
>JAMPYH010000252.1 GCA_023700785.1 Candidatus Zixiibacteriota bacterium | reverse complement strand
CGCGAGATAGCAGGTGACCCTGTCTCCGTCTTCAAGGAAATTGAAGCGGAACTTGTCCGAATCGAAGAGATTCGCCAGGGACTGTGAAACGTCCCGATCGTCATCTACCAATAGAATATTTTTCATTCTTTTGCCCTTAGCAGTTCTCTTTATGTATCGGCCAGGATTGGAAATCTTGAACAGTGATGTTCAGGATAAGAGCGAATTCTGCCTGTCGGGGTGGGAAAAATCTGTACCAGACATCCGGTCCACCGCTGAAAGATTAGCGGTAACCTATTGCGCGGTCTCATCTGTTGCAGACCGGGGGAAATTGAAACGGAATGGATGGGCGAAACCCCTATGGAAACTTCCCCATAGGTTGGCGAGCTTTAGCGCTCTTCGTCCGCGAGAATACGGGCGGCGGAGTACATCCAGAAAAAATTGGCCACCATCTCCACCCCGATGCCGGCCAATAGCAGCCAGAAGACCAGCTCCGGGCGGAACTTGTCTATAATGACGTCGGGGTGATTGGCCATGGCGGAAATGATCACCGGAAAAACCATGACAAAAAAGCCAAGAGTCAGCATCGAAAACGGACGTTTGACAAAGAGTTTAAGCGAACGTCCGACCGCCTCAAAAAAAGATTCGCGATAGATCGCGACCGCCGGGATGGCGACATAAAACAGCCCCAGGAGAAAAACATAGATGCCGGGCAGAACCGCCAGCTCGAGGGCCAACTGCCGGCGCGGCGATCCGGCCAGGGACTCATGCAATATCTGGGGGAGGAAAAAACTGGCGGCGGTTATCAGGCCGTTTAAGAGGATCGAGACTAAAACAAGCTGCGGCCAGAGCGAGAGTGCCTGGCGGAAGTTGTTTCCTTCGCTTTCCGAACGAGTGATCGCCTGCCAGAAAACCAGCGCGGCCGTGCCAAAGAAGATCCCTTCCAGGAGTATCCCCATCACCAGCTTCGCCCAGCCGAAAAACCACGGGAGAAACAGGAAATGGCTTGGGTAATGATAAAAGCGGTCGGACAGGTTTGAGTTGATCAGCGAGGTGATGGTCTTGACCGGACCGTAAAAGATCGGCCAGAGGTGCTGGTAATGCGCCAACAGCACAACAGAGGCGATCGACGCGTAAACAAACAGCGCCAGCCAGGCACGTCCTCTTCCGATCTGCTTGAACGAGTCAAGGATCACCACCAGCAAGTGATTGAGATCACGGATAAACGCCATACTCGGGCCGCTACTTCACGATGGTTACGGTATTTGATCCGGTTGACTGGTTGTTTTCATCCACCACAAAGATGCGGTAAAGCCAGGTGCCGGCACCGGCAACAACATCGACAAACGATGTCGTCGTCCGAGCGTTGATCACCGAGATCAACTGGTCATTCTCATCGACCGTACCTGCCCCCTGTTGCCGGTAGAGGCGGTACGATTGGAAGTCATCCTCAGAGCTGGCGGACCAGGAGATCCGGATGGAGTCACCGGCGGCGGTCGCGGCAAGCGTGACCGGGTCAGGCGGCGCGGTCAGGATGGTCAGCAAGCGGCCGCAAACCAGACGTGGGGCCTGGTTCCCCGCCGGATCGGTAAACGATCCGGTCACCTCGGCATCGTTGGCGCTGACATTTAACGGAACAACATAGCGATAAGAGTAGAGTCCGTCACCGTCGGTGATATCACCGTTGGTGCCGTCGTCAAAAAGGCGAAGGGTCTGGCCCGAAAACGCGACGGACGCTTCACCGCCCGGCTCGGCTGTCTTGACAAAAAAGTTCATGGTCGTGCCGGTCTGGATGGTGCCGCCGATCGGCGTAAAATAGACCGAGTCGATGAACGCGCGGGAGTCCAGAATGATGCTGTCAGCGAACGGAGAACCAGTCTCCACGCCGCCGGCTATTAGATAGCGCGCATAAACGTGCTTCACGCCGTCACCTTCGGACACTCTGAAACTCTTGTTGGCGGTGAAGGTCTGCCACTGAGCGCCGGTGAAATCGGGAACTTCAGCGAGCAGTACGTTAGTAGTGCCCGAGGGCGCGATCAGTTGCACCGAAACATCGCGGTCGCGCGTGTACTCGTTGTTGTTGTCAAGGGTGATCCCCATCACCTGCATCCTGACGATAAGCGGATCGGAACGGTAGCCCTCGACTCCGCCTGCGCCGACCGAGGCGACCTGGAAGGCGTACGATTGATTAACCTTGAGACCCGCGATGAGCTTAGAAAAGGCCACATTACTGGTCGTGTCGCGGAGACGGGTCACGTTGGTCAGCGAATCAGTTGTGTAAATGCGGAAGCGCCGCACCGCGGTGGTATCGATGACCTCCCATTTCAAGGTGGCCGACGAACTGTCGATCACTGCTGAGAGATTAATGGGTGTTGGCGGAGGGGTCGGCAGATCGCGCACCGGATCCTCGGAATCGATATATCGATCACAGCCCGTTATCGCCACGAGGAGCATGCAGGCGCTGATGATCGATCGAACGGCTATTTTGCTGGACATGCTGTGCTCCTAAAAATTCCGCGAAAGGGTCAGGCCAAACGTTTGCTGATCGGTTGCCGGGGCAAGATGAAGGCCGTACACCTCGACACCGCTTTCCCGGTCGGGGAAAAACAGAAGGATGTCGAGCAGGTTTAACGCCCAAACTCCAGCGACTGCTCCGATGGTGACGCGGCGCACATTCTCGGCGTCGTAAGCGTCCCGCTGATCTTCTCGAAGTTGCTGTTCGAGCCTTAGCAATGTGGCGAAATCAGAGGTATCTTTGGCGGCATCATAGGCGCTGACACTGGCCTCGAACCGATCGTGGCGCATCTGGAACTCATCTTCGGCGATCAGAAACGCGGTGACTGATCCAACCGCGAGAATTCCAAACAATAGCCCTTTTCCCTTCTGTTCCGAATATACCTGTCCCCAACCCGGGATCAATACCGAACGAAGCGCTCCTTTGAAGCGCGTCTTGGGCGACAGAGAAACCTCAAGCGATTGAGCCCGGCCTGGCTCGAGCGCCAATGATGTTTTATACGTTTCGTACAGATGCTTTTTGATGGTGACATCAAAGCTCCCGGACAAACGATGCTGTAAAGTCGTGGGGGTCACACCGGTGACCAAAACATCCCCGTCGAGAGTTACAACGGCTCCAGGCGGGGTCGAGCGAACGGTCAGCCCTCCGGAAGTGGTGTTGTCCTGGGCGGCGAGGCCGGCCGGCAACATGCCGACAACCAACCAAAGCAGAAGTCGTTTCACCACTCTAACCCTTTCTCGTCGTATGTTTTCAGCCCTGAATACTTGAGTCAAAGTATGAGTGACGAGAAGTCAACACAAGCCAAAAACAGACCAAAAAAAGAGCCGCGCAACGCACGGCTCGGCTGTCTTATTATAAGCATGGATCGTCAGCAGGCGCCTCTGCCGGTGAAGACCACGACAACCGTACGCAGCATGATCTTGATGTCGGTCAGCAGCGACCACTCGCGGATGTACTGCAGATCATACTTGATCTTGTCAGCGACCCCGGCGACAGTCGTATCGTAGCCGTTCTCCACCTGCGCTAAGCCGGTCAAACCCGGCTTCACTTCGAGACGGGCCGAATAACCGGTCACGCGAGTTGAGAGATCGCGGACGAAATTCGGTCTTTCCGGTCGCGGACCGACCAGCGCCATCTCCCCCCTCAGCACATTGATGAACTGCGGGATCTCGTCGATGCGGGTGCGGCGAAGGAAGGCGCCGACGCGCGTGATGCGCGGGTCACCCTTGACCGCCCAAACCGGTCCTGACGCCTTTTCGGCATCCTGCACCATCGTACGGAACTTGAGCACCTGGAACGGTTTTCCCATATAGTCCGCGCGACGGCGATCACGATCACGACGATCAGAATCAGCGGTGCGGTTAAAACAGCGGCGATCCCGTTTGCGACGGTTGATGCCGACTCGTGTCTGGGTATAAAAGACCGGACCGGACGAGTCCAGTTTAATGGCAATAGGAATGACCAGCCAGAGTGGGGATGTCAGAACCAACCCGACTATGGCACCCGCGATATCAAGAGTTCTCTTCAGTATTCGGTCGAACATGGCTCGCATGAGTGCCGGGCGGCTAAGTGAGGCCGGCACCACAAATATATACACCGTCGAGAGAAGTACAAACATGAATCCCAGGAGCTCCCCGGCGAGAAAGCGGAGCTTGAATGGAACATCAGGCGTGATAGTCGGATAGCTGGCGCGCGAAGGCACCGTCGTCGTAGTCGCGGAACCATATTGCAGGGTGCGACTCTGAACAGCTACGGTAGAATCTGACGGAATCT
>JAMPYH010000251.1 GCA_023700785.1 Candidatus Zixiibacteriota bacterium | reverse complement strand
GTAGATCCAGGCATCAACCAGCGTGACCGGTAGATAGAACAGCAGCGTGCAGCCAAGCGCCATGACAGCAAGCGAGCCGATCAGCACAATCTGCGGCATCTTCCGCCATCCGCTCCTGGCGAAAAGATATCCCACCAGCCCGCCAAGCGAAGCACCGGCGATCTGTGCGATCATCACCGGTATTCCCGCGGGACCATAAGGATTGAAGATCGTCCAGAGAGCCATCCCGACCATTCCGACCAACATTCCGGCGAGAGCGCCCCAAAGAAAACCAGCGGTAAAGACCAGGAAAAAGATCAATTTGACATTGGGTAGAAACGCGGTCGCGAGCGCCAAAACGTAGATAAGCGCCGAAAAAAGCGCCACGCGTGTCAGCAATCGCAGGCTGGTCATCGAATAACAGCCACCTTCACCTTGTTCTCCGCGAGCAGTTCGTTTTTGAATTGACCGCAATAAAGTCGAGCGACCGCAATATACACTCCGGATGCTATAGACTCGCCGGAGGCGTTGTTCATTCGCCAGGTCGGACCATCAACGGTCTGCAAATGCGTGTCATCATATGACTCCACTGTAAACTGATCCTCGAGCGTCGTCACATGCTCGCCGGCCACGGTAAATAGATCCACGGTCATTCGCCCCGGCGAACAATTCACCAGAGTCGGCAAGGACTCGGGTATGCGGAAACGGAAATGCACTTCCTTGTTGATCATGGTCGCTTCGACCGCCGGATTCGGGTAGGCATGTAATTCTGACTCCTGCTCGACGACTGCAGTCCCTTCGCCAAAACAATCGGCGCGGAGCGCGGCGTCGGGGATCTCATCGACGACATAGCGCACGTACATCAGGCCGTCCGGATCGTAACGTCGATAATTGGTGGACGCGGCGGAGAGCACCAGTACGTACGAGCAAAAACGCTCCGGATTGACCGTTTGGGTCACCAACGTAACTCGCGAAGGAGCTCCTACTGGAAACGCGTCAACTTCGTGAGAATCCAGCGCGTTGGTCAACTGGTACATCGCGGAGACATACCACGGGCTCTGCAAGCTGTCCAGCACGAGCGTGACATCGAACAGCGTGTCATAGATAGCCCTGGTTGTACTGGTGCATCCCGTATTAAGCGCGCAGGTGTCAAAATTGTCGCGGAAATTTGGACAGGACGCTTCGGGATACGAGAGCGGTATCTCGGTAACCGAGCGATTCTGCTGAGAGACCGTATCGTCAAATAATTTGGTCACAAAGGCGAGATTGCAGACTGTATCGGGATCAATATTGCGTCCGGCCGCCCAGATCCGTTCCTCGATCCCCAGTCCTCCCTGAAAGCGAATATACGCTGCCGCCATGTGCTCCGGCTCGGCGGCGCCTATCGTGTCAAAGCTGGAGTTCTTGAACATCGCGGACGCCGGTATCGCGGGATACTCAATCGCCTCTTCGTATGTGGCGCCACCCGGAGCCCAGGGAGCCCGGAAGTTTGTAAAGTAATTCCATTGGGCAAACTCCGCGAAAGCCCGTGGAAGGTCATATTGCCCAGAGGTAGTCGAATCCAGAACTTCATCGAGAGCGATAAACACGTGTGGCCCCACGCCATATTCTCCGCACTTGAACCAGGTTTCGCGCATCACATCGCGATTGAAGCGCTCCGATAGGAACACGCCAAATATTCCCGAGGCATACGGGTGAAGGTCGCCGCCCGCGAATCGTTGGAGCGAAACCGTCGGATCGTTGAAAAAGAACGGAAGGTACCCGTAGTAGTCGTTGATGTTGTCGTACACTTCCTCCTCCATCCAGACCGAAGATATCTCCATCCAGTAGCGCTTTTGCACCGCTTGGTCGAAATCTTCGGCTTCAAACGGGTCGATCCCGAACTGAACAGCATGGAAATATTCGTGAGCCATGGTCACTCGGATGGCATCGAGCGGCCTGCCCTGATACCCATCCAACTGGGCGTAATCGTTATCCAGTTTTATGAACGAAGTGGCTTGGTAATAACCGACCGAGTCCGACCAGACCGAGTCCGGGTACGCCAGGCCGTAGAAGTTCGATGGAAGGTTCACGAGGTAGATGTCATACGAGGAATCTGCCCCTTCGGGATAGAAGCCGTCGCTTGGCGGGATCGGGTATCCCAGCTGATTGACAATATGGTCATAGACGGAATCCGCTATCAACGCGGTCGCTTCGACATAATTCGGCACACCGTCTCCGTCGCCATCTTCAGCGGCGCGATAGACTGCGTCAGTCCCGGACTTGGCGTAATGAATAGTGAACAGGCCGTCTGGCGAGACATGGGAGAACGGCAAGTCTGGGCGAATGTTCAACTGTGCGATTCCCGCGGAGACAAGCAGGTCGCGATCAAGCCGCCCCCGATTCATGGCAAAATCAGCCGCGGCTGACATGCCGCATTTGTGGGGCATTGAGGAGATGTCGAGCGCTTCTCTGACCGAGGACGATGCCGCGCTCGGCTGTGAAGCACGGCCCATGACAAAAAGGAAATCGTCGATGATCTGAATCTGCTGGTCACGGTCGAGAACATCGGCTCCTTGCGTGGTGATGGGGACAACAAAAACAGTACAGGCAAGAATTAGAAACGCGACAGATGTTCTCACAGGCGACCTCGGATTTTGCTTAGATGTTCTTTCATGGACTCAAGATATGCAACCGGTACGTGTTGCGAGCCGACGACACCATGTCGCCCTTCGCGGCCGTGGAAGTCAGAGCCGCCTGATTGGAGCAGCCCGTATCGGCCAGCGATCTTCCCCAGCCGGGTGACATCGCCTGCCGAATGATTTGAGTGGCGTACCTCGATCCCGTCGAGCCCCATTTCAACCAGCCGTTCCAAATGCCTCAGCATATTGTCGATCATAGGATGAGCCAGAACCGTGATCCCGCCCGCTCGATGGACCATCTCAATCGCTTCCGATGGCTCAAAAAAGGCCTTCGGCACATACGCCGGACCATCTTTCTTGATATAACGATCGAACGCTTCCTGATATCCCCCGACCGCCTTGAGGCGCTGGAGCGTTTCCGCGATGTGCGGGCGACCGATCACTGAACCTCCCGCGGTCTCCTCCACGGCTTCAAAAGGAATGTCCAGACCTATCCCCTGCAGCTTTTCTACAATCATCCGACCTCGATGATTCCGCTTTTGCCGGAAATTCTCGAGCGCCTCGTTGAACTCCGACGAATCAGGATCGAAAAAGTAAGCAAGCATATGGACGTCGTCACTCTCCATCGAGACCGACAATTCCACTCCCGGGAGCAACTCAGGGTCATTTGCCGACAAAAGCGCTCGAATCGCCCGGTAACCGTCCAAAGTGTCATGGTCTGTAACCGAGAATGCCACCACGCCTGATCTGCGCACATTCTCCAGTAGTTCCTCCGGAGTGCAGACTCCGTCGGAGAAGTTCGTGTGCATATGCAGATCGATAAAGGCTGTCATCAGGCTACAGCTTGCTCTCTACGACTTGCCTGACTTTGACGGCCAGATCGTTTGCGCGAGATCGAAGCTGAGTCATATCGTCCCGAGTGGCGATGACAAACGCGGCGTCGGAAAGGTTTTTGAGGTTTATCCGCACGTTGTACGAAGCACCTTCGACCGCCGCCAAGCCCGCTAATCCGGCAACTCCGGCATCCGAGATCGAGTTCTCATTCCCTTTTTCCGCCACAACCAGTGCATACTCCAGCGCTTCGACTGACTTCCGCATAACCGTCAGCGGGACCGTAGTCGCGGTCTTGGTCGCCGCTTGAATGGCGGCATCCCGAACCGCGATCTGCTCGTCGGTGGACTTGGGCAGCTTGAATGAGTCCATCACCGCGTTAAAGGCGTTCATATCGGTCACGATGAGTAGTTCAAGTTCTTTGCGAAGGACATCCGCCTTATCGCGCAGATCAGACAACTCAGCCTTTACAGACTCATACTTCTTCTTGCCGACCGTCAGCCGGCTGACCATCGCCGCCAGACAGGCAGCCAGTGAGCCAAGCGAGGCGGAGACGGAACCACCGCCGGGGGCGGGTGAAGACGACGCAACTTGATCATAGAAGCTCTCGGCAACAACCGCGGCGCCTTCAGAGCTGCCGTCAGCGCCGGCGAGATTAAGCTTCTCCTCAAGGATCTGATGTTTAGTGAACCTTTCAAGGCGCAGATAATAGTCGGAGACCGCCACCAGGGCGTCGTTTGGCACCAAGCCGACCACCTCGGATGAAGTCACATTTACGCCGTAGCGGGCAGCCTCGGCTTTTATCGTCTCAAAGACCCTGAAGATCGGCGTCTTGGTGTAGTTGACCAGGTT
>JAMPYH010000250.1 GCA_023700785.1 Candidatus Zixiibacteriota bacterium | reverse complement strand
GTGATCGGCCGCGATGATGAGATACGGCGGATAATCAAGATACTCTCACGCCGGACGAAGAATAATCCTGTTTTGATCGGCGAGCCGGGGACCGGGAAGACGGCGGTAGTCGAAGGTCTGGCGCAGAAGATCGCTATTGGCGAGGTCCCTGAGACGCTGAAGGACCGTCAACTGGTGGCGCTTGATCTCGGCGCGTTGATAGCCGGCTCCAAGTTTCGCGGCGAGTTTGAGGAGAGACTCAAGGCGATCCTCAAGGAAGTAGAGCAGTCGGCGGGGCAGACGATCCTGTTTGTTGATGAGATGCATACGCTGGTCGGCGCGGGAGCCGCGGAAGGGGCGATGGACGCGTCGAACATGCTCAAGCCGGCGCTGGCGCGCGGCGAGATACGGTTTATCGGCGCGACCACGCTCGATGAATATCGTAAGCATATTGAAAAAGACGCCGCGCTGGAGCGACGCTTCGCGCCGGTGCTGATAGAACCGCCGTCGGTCGAAGAAACAGTCTCTATCCTGCGGGGTCTGCGGGAGAAGTATGAGGTGTTCCACGGCATCAAGATCTCCGACGCGGCGATCGTCGCGGCGGCGAAATTGTCGGATCGGTATATCGCGGATCGGTTCCTTCCGGATAAGGCGATCGACCTGATCGATGAAGCGGCGGCGGAGTTACGCATCTCGATCGATTCGATGCCGGAAGAACTGGACGCGGTTGAAAAGCGGATCCGGCAGCTCGAAATAGAGCGCGAGGGGATCAAGCGGGAGAAGGATGCCGCGGAGCGGTTGCGTCCGATCGAAGAAGAGTTAAAGGAACTCTATGCCCAGCGCGAGGATCTCCGGACGCAGTGGCACAAAGAGAAAGAGACGGTTGAGTCTATCCGGACAACGAAAGCGGAGATAGAAGATCTTAAGTTGCGGGCGGCCGAAGCGGAACGTCGGGCCGACTACGGTACCGCCGCGAAGATAAAATACGGCGATATGGTGGACGCGGAGAAGCGACTTCAATTCCTGACCCATTCGCTGGTGGCGATCCAGGAGAAACGCGCGCTGCTCAAGGAAGAAGTGGATGCCGACGAGATCGCCGAAGTGGTCGCCAAATGGACCGGCATTCCGGTCACGCGGTTGACTGAATCCGAAACCGAAAAACTGCTCCGGCTTGAGGGTGAACTGCACAATCGAGTGGTCGGTCAGGATGAAGCGGTGACGGCGGTGGCCAACGCGGTGCGGCAGTCGCGCGCGGGGCTTTCTGACCCAAACAAGCCGATCGGTTCGTTTATTTTCCTCGGGCCGACCGGTGTCGGCAAGACGGAATTGGCTCGCGCTCTCGCGGAGTTTTTGTACGGCTCAGAAGACGCCATAGTCCGGATCGATATGTCGGAGTACATGGAACGTCACTCGGTGTCGCGCCTGATCGGCGCGCCGCCGGGGTATGTCGGGTACGACGAAGGGGGGCAGTTGACCGAAGCGGTTCGTCGGCGACCGTACGCGGTGGTCCTGCTTGACGAGATCGAAAAAGCGCATCCGGAAGTATTTAATATCCTGTTGCAGGTGATGGATGACGGCCGATTGACGGATAATCGCGGTCGGACGGTGTCGTTCAAAAACGCGATCCTGATCATGACCTCCAATATCGCGGCGGAGTATATCATGCAGCAGTCGGTGTCGATGGGAGAGTTCAATCGAGACATTGTTTTCGACGAGATGAAAAAGACGGTGCTGGAGCGACTTCGCCAGACACTTCGACCCGAGTTTCTCAATCGGATCGACGAGGTGATCGTCTTCACGGCGTTGACGCAGACCGAGATCCAGGAGATCGTGCGGCTGTTGCTCGCGCGGCTGGAGAAACTGCTGGCTGAGCGGGATATTGTCCTCGAGGTGACGGATGCCGCGGTCAGGTTCATTGCCGCGACGGGTTACGACCAGGCGTTTGGCGCGCGACCGCTCAAGCGATTGATCAACAAAGAGCTTAATCAGCAGGTGGCAAAACTGTTGCTCGCGGGATCGCTCAAAAACGGCCAGACGCTCCGGGTTGAAGTGGAAAAAGACGAACTGCGGTTGAGTCCGGCCGCCGAAGCGCGTGAAGAGGTAAGTCGTTAGCTCGATCCCACAGCTCACCCCAGATTCATCGTATCTTAACCATACCCTGACAACGTGGGGAATCAAATCTCGTATTGAGAAGTGAACCTGAAATCTCAGGAAGGGGAAGAGTCGATGGAATCACTTCACAAAGCGCCGCGACAGCTTGCCTGGGTTGACCTGGGGAAATGGCAGTACGAACTCCGATATGACAAGCGGGTGTTCGCCGCGATGCAGTGGCGGAAAATGTCCGGTTCGCTCGCGTCGGGACAAACCGGAGACGGTCAATGGACATTCAAACGAAACGGATTTTTCCGACCGTACCTGACAATTCGAACCGAAGAAAGCGAGCGTGATCTAATGACACTGCGCAAAGCGGGGCGGGAGGAGATCGCGGTTGGCCCAACCGGAGCTATCTACTACTGGGGAAGATCCGGACGCCGCACAAAGGAGTACGCGTTCTTTGACAAGAAGCGGAATCTCATCGCGGCGTTTACCTTTGAGCGGAAGATGTTCAAGCGAAGCGGAGAGGTGTTTCTCGGCGCGGCGGCATCAAGATGCGCTGACCTCGGGATGCTGGTCCTTCTCGGCTGGCATCGGTTGATGCTTGCGGCGATAGATGAAGAGAGCTCGGCGGGCGCGGTGATCGTCGCGATGGGGTGATGACATGACCGGCGGGTCAGTTCGACAGATGTACACGCATCGTGTCGAACCAACCGGCGAGAATGATCACGATCACCAGCATCGCCAGCGAAGACGCCGCCACAATGGTAGCGTCGATCGGACCGGAACTGACCGCCTGGCCGATCAAACTGGTGGCGGCTATAAGCGTAAACAGGATGAACGGTCCGTATTTCCCCGTCTTTGAGCGAGAGCGGGAAGAGCGGTAATAGACCAGCAGACCGATCACAAAGATCGCCAGCTCAACACCGTGAGCGATCGGCAGAGTATTCCAGAGACCAAGGCCTACTTTGGTCGAACTTTCTCCCGCAACCGGGAGCTGCGGCGGGTGAACCAGAAAATCCAGCAACCAGTGAGACAGCACGGCGAACGCGAGTATCAAGGCGGCGGCGATCCGTGAGAAGTGGTGGGCGAAAAGCGCGCCGAGTATGCCGAAGCAGACCGCATAGATGAGCGTGCTCAGCAGGCTGTGCGAGTAGGGGAACTCAAAGCCGAAATAGTGTTGGTGAGCGAGATCAGCCGGGACGATCAGTTTTTCGACTCCGCCCAGGATCAGTACCCAGAGAAGCAGGTCGATAAAGAGGGAAGCGATCGCGAGCCAGGCGAGATTGGTGCGCGGCGCCAATCGTTTCAATCCAAGCGCGACGCCAAAATGTCCTATCAGCATATTGCCCCTGTGATGCTCAAAGCTACTTGATTCGTTCCGCCAGATAGACTCCGGCCAGGACCATCAGTCCGCCAATAGCGGTAAAGATGCCAAACGGTTCGCCGAGATAGGCTACCCCCAGCACAGTGCTGGAGAGCGGCTCAAGATACAGAAAAATGCCGGCTTGGGCAGCACCGATCTTGGCGACTCCCTCCTGCCAGAACCAGTGCGCCAGCGCGGTCCCGAGCACGGCCAGAAAGAGCAGGGCGATGATCGCGTCGAGTGGAAGCGACGCGTAAACATGCCACTGATTGTGCACCACCAAATAGCCGACCATTAACACGAACGAGGGGAACATCACGGCGACAGTTACCGCGAGCGGGTTTTTGGCGCGGGAGACAGTGCGGACGACGGCGGTGTAGATCGCCCAGGTATGCGCGGAGATGAGGATCAGCCAATCGCCGACTGATTTGAGCCAGCCGATAGAGCCAAAATCCCCCTTGGAGAAAAGCATAAGTACGCCAAGGGTGGCGACGACGATGCCGATGACGGTCCCGCGCCCGATCTTCTCTTTGAGGAAAAAATAGCTGATGATCGCCAGGATCAGCGGCGTGATGGAGATGATCCATCCGGTGTTAGTGGCGGTGGTGTATTTGAGACCGGTGATCTGGATGAGGAAATGCGCGAGGACGACCATTGAGCCGATCGCGAGGGAGATAGTTTCTTTGCGGGTGAAGTCGAACTTGATCTTTTTCGCCAGGATTACCGCTCCAAGAATGGGGAGGCCGATGAGCATCCGAAGGCCGAGAACTTCGGCGGGATTAAGATAGCCGACCAGGATCTTGGTGGCGACGAAGGTGCACCCCCAGACAACGACAGTGAAGAGGAGGAGCATGCGAGTGAGGAGCATGCGGGAATATAGAAGACCAAAGGCTGTCAGCAAG
>JAMPYH010000249.1 GCA_023700785.1 Candidatus Zixiibacteriota bacterium | reverse complement strand
ACCACCAGAAAAAGCGTGATTGTAAGATATCGTTTTTCCATGAGCTTAACTGATTGGCTGTCACAATGTAGGCCCGCACTACTTCAGGCGCAACCTCAATAAGCCTCGATCCGATATCCGGATCGCCTTCCAAGGCGCGCCATCGACCCGTTCAACGTTAGTAGTTCCAACGACTTAGAGCGATTGCGAGGGTGTGTGAAAAGGGTCATAGCCGAAGAGATTCGTACTTCAATCTGAATCCATATCACCATGTTTGCGGGAACTGTGGGTGCAAGCGAACGACTGAAAAAGCTAAGGGATTGAGGTTAAGTATCTTAATCGGTTGCCGATAGAAAGTATAGAAATTGCACTAAAGAGCGAACATAGACTCAGCCATGTCAGGGTTCGCAATCGTTAACGCTCATTAAAGGAGTTTACAATGGCTTTCAAGAAAACCCGTACCAGCTACCGTGCGAAGACCCGCACCGCTCGCAAGACCAGCCGTTCCCGTCAGGGTGGCAAGGTTTGGAGCGCGAAGGACATCGCGTTCCTGCGCAAGTTCTATCGCTACAATGAGACCAAGTGGGTCGCCCGTCAGCTTGGCCGCACCGCCTACAGCGTGCGCTACAAAGCTTCCTCGCTGAACATTCGCAAGGTCAATCCGACAATCTGGAAGGGTAATACCGGCGTGACCAAGCCGGCTCCCCGCCGTTCGAACCACGCTCCGAAAGCGCGTTACGCTCGTACCACTCGCTGGACCGCTCGCCGCTCCCGCAGCCGTCGCACGTCGCGTTCCGGCCGTCACTAAGATTCTCACCAGTATCACGGCCCAGGATGGCGCCGTCCAGGACCCGCTTTGAACTTCGAAGCGGGTCTTTTGTTATCCCCTATGACAACGTATATTACGCTGGAACCGATCGGAGGAAGATATGCCCGTAGTCAAATACAGTGATATGCAACTCGCCGAGATCTCCATGGCAGGCGTTTCCAAAGCATCCAAAGCAAACGTCATTGGCGGCGCCGAGGGATGGAAAGATCATACGCTGCGGGTCTTCCGGCTCGAGCCGGGCGGCTTTACGCCGCGTCACCAGCATGACTGGGAGCATATCAATCATGTCGTCAAGGGGCGCGGACGTCTCCGGATCGGCGACCAGGTGCACGAATTGAGCGAAAAGGATTTCGCCTTTGTCCCGCCGAATACTGAGCACCAGTTCGAAAATCCGTACAACGAAGAGTTTGAGTTCATTTGTATCGTGCCGAATAAAGGCGCGTACTAACCGATCGGCGCGCGCGCTGAACCTGTCGCCAACCGGTACGCCGCACGGCGACTTCACTTCGTACCAAAGGCGGTTTGATGCCGAGAATCTGCGGTGTTACCACCGCTGTTCCTCCATACCGGGTTGAACAGACCGAAGCCGCTCAGTTTGCCGGACGTCATTTTGGCGGACGGACCGGCGATATGCAGCGTATGACGTCGATCTTCACCAACGCCGGGATCGAGCGCCGCTATTTTAGTCGTCCCGTCGAGTGGCATGTCCAGCAACACAGCATCGCCGACAAAAACGCGGTTTACATAGAATCGGCCACCGCGCTTTGTCTCGATGCCTCCCGCCGACTGCTCGACCAACAGAAGCTCAAGCCGACCGACCTTGATTATATCATCTACGTCAATACCACCGGCCTCGCGACTCCGTCGATCGATGCCCGCCTGATCAATCTGCTCGGTTGTCGTCAGGATATACGCCGCACGCCTATTTGGGGGCTTGGTTGTGCCGGAGGGGTGGCCGGTCTGTCGCACGCCTACCACCACGCGCTGGGACATCCCAAAGAGAAGATCCTTCTCGTCGCGGCGGAACTGTGCGGATTGACCTTTATCCCCGACGATTTTTCCAAGAGCAACCTGGTCGCGACCGCGCTTTTCGGCGAGGGAGGCGCCGCTGTATTGATCGCCGGCGATGAGACGGAGATCCCCGGCCTTGAAATAGTCGGTACCCAGAGCCGGTTTTATCCGGACTCGCTGGATGTCATGGGTTGGAATATAGTGAGTGCCGGATTGCAGGTGGTCTTTGCCCAGCGGATCCCGGATATTGTCGCCGCCAATGCCTGCCAGGATTTCAGCGAATTCCTGGAGAAGTACTCCTTGTCACTCGCCGATATCTCCGCGTTTATCTTCCATCCGGGCGGAAGAAAGGTCATCGATGCGTACCGCGAAGCGCTTGCGCTGAACGACGGCGAGCTGTCGCTGGCCGAATCGGTGCTTCGAGATTACGGCAACATGTCGTCGGTGACAGTACTGTTTGTGTTGGAGCGGTTTCTGCGGGAGCAACGAGGCTCAGTCGCTGACCATGCCCTCATCTCCGCTCTCGGCCCTGGGTTTTGCTCTGAATCGATGCTCCTTCGGATCTCTTGACATTTCACTCCGCAAGTTCGATTCTCTCTGTTGATACTGAACTTTCACGAGGGATATCCATGTCGAAATACTTGCAAGTGGCGATGCAGGCGGTCAACGCGATGGAGCGGGTGACGGTCGGCTATTATTATCGAACGCCACGGATCCGGACCAAGGCTGACCGTTCGCCGGTCACGATCGCCGATATCAGCGCGGAGAAAGCGGCTATCCGGGTTATCAAGGCGCACTTCCCGGATCACGCCATCTACGGTGAGGAAGGGGGGCACCGGAAGACCGACAGCGAGTTTACCTGGATAATCGATCCGATCGACGGAACGAAGAACTTCATTCGACAGATTCCACTCTGGGGAAATTTGCTGGCGCTCTATCACCAGGGGGAAGTGATCCTGGGGATCTCCAATGTGCCTCTGATGAACGAACGGCTCTGGGCGGAACGCGGCGAAGGTGCCTACTTGAATGGCGATCCGGTCAAAGTCTCGGCGCGCTCAACATTGAGCGACGCCATGATCTCGTTTACCTCGGTCACTTCATTTAGGAAAGTCAAACAAGACGAGAATCTGCTTCGATTACTCTACCGAACTTCGCGCCAGCGGGCGTTCGGCGATCTCTGGCCGTATCATCTGCTGGCGTCGGGAAAACTGGAGATCGTCATTGAGGCGCAGATCAAAGCGTTTGATATCGCGCCGTTTGTGTGCATCATCGAAGAAGCGGGCGGGGCGATATCGGACATTCACGGCCAACCGTTTTCGCTGGATATCCGATCATTTATCGCGACAAATGGGAAATTGCAGAAACGAGTCGCGGGCTATTTCAAGGCGTGATCATACGCGAAAGCCGCAGTCGATTCCTCGCGATAACGGCGTACACGATCCTCGCCAGCTGGCGGATCCCCGGCAGGCGCAGAATCGAAGCCAGCCACCGCGATCGCGGGAATAACGACATCACTTGCATCACAGCATCCGCGCCGCGATACATCTTCCCCTGATCATCGAACAAATGTATCGCGTTGCGCATCTCATGCTCCGGCGGGAGATTTTTGCCGTGCGGCAGGCGTGGATCCGAGAGTGGCACCGGCTCGACCAGACCAAGGGTATCGATCTGCTTGAGCTTATCGATCGACGCCAGACAGATCGGACAAGAATCGTCGTAGATGAGATAGTAGTGAGCCATATAATTCAAAAACAGCAAATCAGATCAGATGCGCAATTTATTTCCCGCTTGCGCCGCATGGTACTTCCGCCTAGCTTGCATTTGTCAATAGCATGGAGAGGGTGTTCTATTGTGTCACTTCGGCTTCTCGTACTCATCGTGTTCCTCGTTTCCGCGCTTCTTTCCTGCAATGATTCCAGCAATGTAGTTACGGACCCGGCACTTTCCCGATATGCGCCACCACAGATGGTTTATTTCGAACCACCCGACTACCCAAGATTGGCGCGTGCTGCGGGGCTCGAGGGCGATGTCACCGTAGAAGTTAATATCTCAAGTCCAGGAGCGGTCATGCGCCAGCAGATCCTTGAGACCAGTGAATGTCGGTCGTTTGACGAGCCGACACTTCTCTCCGCGAGCCGTTGCGTTTGGGAACCGGCACGGCGATTTGGCCGCCCAGTGGCATCGAGGGCTACATATATAGTGTCGTTTAGATTAGACTCTTCAGTAACGGCAGCAATACCGTGACCAGCTGACCGGGTGCCTCGGCCTTTCCCCTTTTCCCTTGCCTCTTGCACGCCAACCGGTTATTATTAACTAGGCCCGGGCAATGTGGGCTTGGTTTACCCTTAATTCCACATATCCGGGGAACTGGTTCCGGTTTCAGAAACCAAAATGGTTTACAGGTACGGAACATCCGCCGAAAGTTCTCTGTTCTCTCCTTTGAGTTTACACAACTTTCCGGGTCTTCCGAGGGTATAGAGTTAGAGCTATGGCGAATAACAGATCGGAAGAACTGGAGAAGAGAAAGAGCTTT
>JAMPYH010000248.1 GCA_023700785.1 Candidatus Zixiibacteriota bacterium | reverse complement strand
TACAGCGCGAACGCGGTGTTGCGGGTCGGGTCCACCATCATCCCAAAGCGATCATCCCAGATCACCGAATAGATCGGGCACGGACAGAGATAGAGCAGGTACTTCCCGGGGAGATTAAACTTGTTGATCTCCGCGAACTGGCGGTAGCGCTCCTCCATCAAGCCCTTGACGGCGTTCCAGTAGAAATCACCCGCGCTCTGCGGCACGAAATAGATGTCAAGATTGGCGCTCGGATCGAACTTGAAATCTTCCTTCCGGTAATGCACCATGCCGCAGTTGCTGGTGTCGATCTCGATCTTTTTGAGCGGCCGAACCATCAACGTGTAGCGTGTATTGTTCTTCCCGATGATCCGTTCGAGCCGCGCGGGGAGTCCATAGTCGGTGGTAAAATTGCGGGAATAATGATTGGACGATGGCGCCAGGGTCGCGACATGGGCGTTTAGCACCACTCGGTTACTCTCCAGCGTTGTGAACTCAAGTTCAACCGAGAACGCGACCAGAAAGCCGGTCGCGCGGATCCCCTGGACAAACTTCGCCGTATCGACATACAGGAGCGTATTGGCCGAATCGCGCGCCGGATCGGCCTGGAAGACGGTCAGTTCGCATTCAACTCCCGGAGCGGCCGTAACCCGGCTAATGGCGAAGAGGAAAATTAAGGCTGTCAGGAAGGTCATTCGGCGCATGGATAATTATACCTGTTTGGGTTGCGAAAAGGTGACCGTTCGGGCGGTCGCGGACTAGTTTTCTTCAAGAACCAGTCGGCCATCCCGTAATACCGGCAACACCGGTACTGCATCTATCTCCGACGATACATCAACATCCCGCTCAAATCCGATAGAGGCGAGGAATCGGGCATGTTCCCCCTGATAAATGGTCTGCTTGATGGCATCCTTGTTCGACTCGAATAACAACAACGCCAGCGAACCGGCGTCGTTGATAGTGATGTTCCGGTTATGGCGGGTCATCAGCAAATTGATCAGCATGCCGCCGCAGATCGTATCTTCTATCGAAAAGCTCCCTTCCTGGCCTGAGCAGATAATGATCAGGTCGAGGTCTTCCTTGGCCAGCCGCTCGGCGACTTTGGAGATATTGACCAGCGCGCAGGCAAAGACCGAGCTTGCCTTGTAGGCGCGGGTGAATATCTCAGTGCCGTTGGTGGTGGTCATGATCAGGTACTTGCCGCCGACCGCGTCGGGAGTGAACTCAAGCGGCGAGTTGCCGAACTTGAAGCTCTCCAGTTTGATGCCGTTCCGTTCGCCGGCCACAACCGCCGTATCGGCGCCGATCTTGACGCGCATCTCCCCCGCCTCGCCGGGACCATCGGTCGGGATAACGCCGCGCGCGCCGGCTTTGAGCGCGGTACAAACAGTGGTGCAGAATCGAAGGACATCGATAACAACCACGGACTTATTCTCAAGCGGAAGCCGATTCAGCGGTGCGGGGTGCAGAAACAGATCTATATGCATGCGGATCGTCGCGACTACCTGTGTGAAGCGTTTTTGTAAAACGGCGGCTTGACCACCTGGGCGGTGACCTGCCTATCGCGGATCGCGATCTCGACGGTGCTGCCAACCTTGGACTTTTCCGATGGAACATACCCCAGCGCGATCGGCCTCTGGAGCGACGGAGAGAATGTCCCCGACGTCACCACGCCTGTTTTCTGGCCGTGGTCAACGATGTCGTAACCGTGACGCGGCACCAGTTTGCCGTCCATCTCAAGACAGACCAAACGACGCTTCGGTTTCTCTTCTTTCATTTTGTTGATAACCGGCTTGCCGATGAAATCTTTCTCGAAATCGATGATCCAGCTCAGGCCGGCCTCGACCGGATTGGTGGTCTGGTCGATGTCATTCCCATAGAGCGCCATTTTCATCTCAAGGCGAAGCGTATCGCGCGCGCCGAGGCCGATCAATTCCATCCCGTACTTTGCGCCGGCAGCAGAGACCGCGCCCCAGAGCTTGTCGCACTGGTGCGGCGGGATATAGATCTCAAAACCATCTTCGCCGGTGTAACCGGTACGCGAGAAAAGCAGATCCACTCCGCCGACCTTGGCATGGGCGCAGGTGTAGTAGCCCATAGCGTCCAGATCATGCGAAGTTAACTCCGTCATCATCTTCTGCGCGTTCGGCCCCTGTATTGCCAACAGCCCGAACTCCTCGGAGCGATTCACCAGTTTGGCGTCGCCAAACAGGTGCGAGCGAAGCCACTCGAAATCTTTGTCGATATTGCTCGCGTTCACGACCAGGAAGTAGTGGTCCTTCGCGAGCCGATAAACCAGCAGATCATCCACGATCCCGCCATGCTCGTACGGCATGCAGCTATACTGGATCTTGCCGTCAACCAGCGCGGCGACATTGTTGGTGGTGGTTTTCTGGAGGAACGCCTCCGCGTCTTTGCCGGTAACTTCAAACTCGCCCATGTGTGAGAGGTCAAAAAGACCGACATTGCTGCGGACCGCCCGGTGCTCCTGGGTTATCCCTTTGTACTGCACCGGCATAAGGTACCCCACAAAGTCGACCATTTTGGCGCCCGCGGCTTCGTGGTAACGACTGAACGGAGTAGGTTTAGGGGCGGTCATTGTATCTGACATCGTTCTATTTCCCGGACGCTAAATCCTTTAACAGTAAGGCGTAATAAATCCCGCGAGGCGTGAAAGTCAATAGGTATTAGTCACATGTTTCACAGTGAGTAAAAGGCAATCAAGTCCGGTAGTCATAGTCGGCAGGATCGCACCCGCCTCGCGGCGGGGGATCCTGCCCTACGGGGCTGGAGCTCATTTGAACAGGCATTTTCTCAGCAGGCGAGCGCATGATTGGGCGAAAGTCCGGGGTCTGATTGGCAGTCCAGAAATGCTCCACTTGCGCATAGTCGCCATATTAGTAGATTATCACTACCATATATCTGAGTAAACCTGATCTACCGGGAGGATCTTATGCGGCTCTTTATTTTTGTCCTCATTGTCAGCTTGGTCTGCGCCGTTGGAAGTTCGGCAGTAGCGGCATCTTTCTGCGAACAATCTTACACCATTCTGGGAAAAACAGCCGGTGATACGGCATGGCTTTACTTTGATGAGTACGTGAGTAACGAGTGCCGAGAGTCAATTCTGTATGCCGTTCTTCTAACTCCGGATCGTCACGTTATTCTGCAGGGGTATGCAGGAGGTGATAGCATTGGCGCCGCGTGGGGGGTACTCCCTTTTATGGGGCTGCCAACAGAGCAGCCGATACACCTGTCCGATTCGGCCGGAATCTTCAGGCTTCCGTCGGGAGGTCAATTCTCTGTACCAACTGATCCGGATTTTCCGCTCCGATGGCAGAATGTCGATAATTCCCTCAGCTCCTGGGAGCGGCAGATGACCTATCCTACCAAAGATCTCCCGATATTCGAGGGAGTCAGAGCTGAGCAACTGTACATGCACCGCGCGCTTTACAAAAACTACTCGATCAGGGAAGCGCTGTTTTATCCCGAATCATCTTATTTGGTGATCGTGACAGACCAGCCGCTCAAGCAGGCAGGCATGGATACAATGCACGGTCTGTTGATATACAGAATAGCCAAAAGTGGCTCAAACTGAGTTTGGAGAGTTGCAAATGTGTCGTGCCAGAAATATTCTAGTTTTGGCGTTTGTTCTTATGGCGGTCGCCTCCGTGTTTGCCTGGCTCCCCTGCGAACAGCGCTTTACTTTCATCGGCAAAACAACCGGCGAACAATGCTGGTTCTATCTCGAGGAAGTTCAGGCTGGCGAGTGCGAATCCAATCAACTCTTCGCCATCCATCTTGGTCTCGAAAAGCCGCTTGTCGCGGTGACACATTTCCGAGAAGCGCGAGGGATCGGATGGCGGGAACAGTTATTCCGCGACGCGCCGCCTGAGCCGTTCGATACATTGTCTCAGACCGACGGCCGGTATCGCATCGACTCCTCCGCGTCATTCTCCGCGCCGGGACCGGATACCGCATTCCAGAATTGGTATGACAAGCGAAGGACGTCGATCGATACCAGACCGGACGCGACGTTGTGGCAGAAGATGAGAAAAGAGATGATCGACCCTCCCGCGTTTGAAGGCGCGACCGCGACACTGATCTGGGCCGACCCCAACGGCTTTTACAAGAACTATTCGATCAGGCAGGCGATCTACTATCGAGCCAGCGGGTATCTGGTCATCGAAACATCCCAGCCGATCCGCGCCGGATACGACGAGATAACCATGCACGGCGTGATGATCTTCAAGGTCGCACCAGCCACCCAACCTTGAAAATCTGTGCCCCACCCCTCGGGTGGGTTCATGAACAGCAGTCTTGATACACATGTGCCCCCCCGCGGGTGGGTTCATGGACAGCAGTCTTGATACATATGTGCCCC
>JAMPYH010000247.1 GCA_023700785.1 Candidatus Zixiibacteriota bacterium | reverse complement strand
GTGAAAATGCGCCAGCAAGGTCTGGCGCGCGACACCCTGATGATGCTGGAACATCCACCGGTGATCACGGTCGGGCGCGACGGCCACGATGAAAACTTCGCGGACAGCCCGATCACGCCATATTTCATTGAGCGCGGCGGCGATGTCACCTTCCACGGGCCGGGCCAGCTGGTTGTTTACTTTATATTCAACCTCACTCGCCGGGGGCGGGATCTGCATCGCTTCATGGACAATGTCCAGGAAGGGATCATCCGCGCGCTGGCACAGTATGGGATCGAGGCTCAGCGCGGCGTGGAAAACACCGGCGTCTGGGTCGGCAAAAAGAAGATCGCGTCTATTGGGATCGCGGTGAAGCACTGGATAACGTACCACGGCGCCGCGATCAATCTTAATACCAAACTAACTGAGTTCAACAAGATCAATCCGTGCGGACTGAACGCGAAGGTCATGACCTCGGCCAAACGGCTGCTCAAAAAGCCGATTGAGACCGAGGAGTTCCGTCGCGTCCTGTTGACCAAGTATGGCGAAGTATTCGGCACCGATTTCTCCCCGATCGACCTGGAGTCGCTGGCGGAGGAATTGGAAAGCCAATCCGGCGGATATGAGATCTAAGTCGCCTCGCAACGGCGACGCTACATCAGGAGGGATACGGTGGAGCTAAAGGGTAAAGTTGCGTTTGTCACCGGGGGAACTCGCGGTATCGGTCTGGCGGTCGCGGAGCGGCTGGCCGAACGAGGGGCCGATATTGTCATCAGCTATTTTCGCAGTCGCCAGTCGGCCAATGAAGCGGTCGAGAAGATCAAGAGCTTTGGCGTGGACTGCTACGCGCATCGCGCCAACATGGGAAATCATGATCAGATCCCGGCGATCTTTGATGAGATCAAGGCGAAATTCGGCAAGCTCGATATCCTTATCTCCAACGCCGCGCTGGGGCTCTATACGTCGATGCTGGCCATCGATGATAAGGCGTGGGATCTTTCCATGCATACCAACGCGCGGGCATTCCTTAACTGTGTGCAACTCGCGTCGCCGATCATGCCTGATCACAGCCGGATCGTCACGCTTTCATCGCTTGGCTCGATCCGCTATATACCCGGCTATGCCGCTATCGGCGTCTCCAAAGCCGCGATCGAGAACATGGTCAAATATATGGCGATCGAACTGGCGCCCCGGCACATCACGGTCAATTGTGTCTCCGGCGGGTTTATCGATACGAGCGCGCTGAAGGTTTTTCCGAACTACGAAGATATGAAGCGCGAAGTATCCGCCCGCACGCCCTTCAAACGGATCGGAACTCCCGCCGAGGTCGCCGATGTGGTGGTCTTTATGGCCACTCCGAAAGCTTCCTGGATCACCGGCCAGACCATCATTGTGGATGGCGGTTATTCACTAATGTAGCCTTTGAGGGGAGATCGTCATGAATCCGCTGTTGGTTGACGTCATCTTTGTGGTCTGCGCCCTTGGCGCGCTGTTCTTCGGATACCGCAAAGGACTCGTGGGGCAGGTCGTCTGGTTCTTCTCGTCGATCATCGGCTTTGCCCTCGGCGCGCGCTTCGCCGCTGACCTTGCGGTGCTTCTCCAGTACCGCATAGTCAGCAAGCCGGTCACGATCGCGGTCTGTTTTCTGGCTCTCTTTTTGGCGGTGAACTGGCTGACGCACTGGATCGGCGCCTGGCTGACCAGGCAGATCCAGCAAAGTCTCGCGGGAACGGTCAATTCGGCGCTGGGCGCTGTCTTTAATCTGGCGCTCTATATTGTCATCGCTTCACTGATCACGCTGCTGTCGATGCTGGTCATCCCCAATGCTCGTGAGACAGTCCAACAGACAACAGTCCTCAACGCCGCCTTTGAACCGATCAAAGCATTTATCGATGACCGGATACTTCACCATAATGAGACGGGTAATAGAGTACCAGGGACAGAGACTTAGGCTACGGAATGCGATAGGGGAGAAAGACGCCAGTCCGACCAGTTACTCCAGTCGAATCCTTGAGCATGTGCAATACGATCAGATTATAGAGTCGTGATGCCGGCGACGGCGCGGTTAGCGTATCCACAAAAAAGTTTGTCGTGGCCGTCGGTGACATTGCCGAATTAACGAACGTATTTCCCGGTCCTTCAGACGTCAGGATCAGTCGGAACCGATTGGTGACCTCGGCGGCAATAGAAACTCCCTCAGCGGCTGTCTTAAACTCAGATAGCTTCAGGTACCCCTGACCCAGTTGGACGAGCACCGGATCAATAAGCGAATCAGGGTAAAGTCGGTGGTCGAATCCGGCCATGGACACTCCCGGCCAGGACAGACGGATATTTAGCTCGTCGCCTGAACGCGAGCCAAAGCCGTTATATCCATACAGCACCCATCCGACATAGGCTTGGTTATCTCCGCCAAGTTTAAGGAAGTAACCGTACCGAGCGAAACCCCGCTTGTTTTCGGTGGTATCAATGTCCGAGCCTTTGGTTCGGATGGTCCGCACGACAAAGGTGTCGAGCACCTGGGCGAGCGCCTCCCGAAGGTACCCGAGACTTCCATAATCAATCAAGCCATCCGACAGCGTGACACTCACCCGCCGCACATGCGATAGCGCGGAATCTTTGTATGTGGCCCCGTCGTTAGGAAGAAGATACGGATCTGGCGAGATGATGCCGTTGACGCGAAAGAGCTCCTGGCCATCTTCGGTCTCCGTCAGATAGCGCTCGATCTCATCCTCGTCAACGACATACGGGACTTCCTTAGGTTTGCAGCCTATCGTGCCGATGATCAGCGCTGTCGCCGCGAGCAGGAGCAGGGTGGATCGAAGGAGGTTCATAGTTCAACGCCGTTTCCGTTTGAGACCATGTTTCCGCTCTTTGCGCAGGGAATCCAGTTCGTCGCGTATGGCAATGGCGGTCTCGAAATCGAGGTTTTCCGCCGCCTTCTTCATCGCTTTCATCATAAAAGCCAATTGATCCTCATATGACATTAACGCGAAATGGTCCGGTTTGTCAAACTTCTTCTCGTCCTCAAAGGTCTTGCTGTCCGCGAAAAGGGTGGTCCGGATGATCTCATCCCGCGTCTTAAAAATGGTCTCCGGGTTGATCCCATGTTCCTGGTTATACGCAAGCTGTTTTGCCCGACGACGATCGGTTTCCTCGATCGCCTTGCGCATCGAGTCTGTCACCTTGTCCGCGTAAAAGATAACCTCGCCGTCTTTGTTGCGGGCGGCGCGCCCGGCGGTCTGCACCAAGGAGCGTTCGGAGCGAAGAAACCCTTCCTTGTCGGCGTCCAATATAGCGACGAGCGAGACCTCAGGAAGGTCCAATCCTTCTCGCAACAGGTTTACTCCGACCAGGACGTCAAACTCGGCCAGCCGAAGATCCCGGATTATGGCGGTTCTCTCGATCGAATCGATCTCCGAGTGCAGGTAGCGCACTCGTATCCCCATTTTATCCAGGTAATCAGTCAGATCTTCCGACATCCTCTTGGTCAAGGTTGTGACCAGGACGCGTTCGTTGCGGGCGACTCGCAGGCGCACCTGCTCGAGCAGGTCGTCAACCTGCGATCGAAGCGGCTTGATCGTAATGATCGGGTCAAGCAGGCCGGTCGGCCGGATCACCTGATCGACGACGACTCCCTCACACTTGGCCAGTTCGTAATCGGCAGGGGTGGCTGAAACGTAGATCACCTGCTTCTGGAGGCTCTCAAACTCCTCGAAAAAGAGCGGCCGGTTGTCCAAAGCGGAGGGAAGGCGGAAGCCATGCTCCACCAGGACATCCTTGCGGCTTTTATCCCCCGCGAACATTCCTCGTATTTGCGGAATTGATTGGTGAGATTCATCGATGATCGTCACGAAGTCGGATTCGAAGAAGTCGATCAAACACTGCGGGCGTGCGCCGGCCGTTCGCCCGGTCAGATAGCGGGAGTAATTTTCGACCCCTGTGCAGTAGCCGACTTCGCGCAGCATCTCAAGGTCATATTTTGTCCGCTGTTCCAGCCGCTGTGCCTCGAGGAGTTTGTCCAGCGAACGAAACACCGTCAGCCGCTCCTTGAGTTCGGTCTCGATCCCGGCGATCGCTTCGGCCAATTGCGGCTTTGACGTAACAAAGTGCTTGGCGGGGTAGATCGCGATCTTTTGCCGCTCGTTGATGATCTCACCGGTCAACGGGTCAACTTCGGTTATCCGCTCGATCTCGTCCCCGAAGAACTCTATGCGGATGGCGGTCTCGTAATAGGCCGGGATCAATTCGATCGTGTCGCCGCGGACCCGGAAATTGCCGCGGGAGAAATCAAGCTCGTTCCGGTTGTAGTGGATATCGATCAATGTGCGGATGACTTCGTCGCGGTCATTCTCCTTGCCGCGCTCGAGAAAGAGAAGCTGGTTTTTGTATT
>JAMPYH010000246.1 GCA_023700785.1 Candidatus Zixiibacteriota bacterium | reverse complement strand
GGATTATGGATTGAATTACGTGCAGATACCGGTGGAGTAGAATTCAGGGAATCCCCTCACCCGCCTCTTCGACGCACCCTCTCCCGAAGCGAGAGGGGAACCTGCTGCCGATGGAAACGCTCTGCAAACCGCAAGGAATTCCCTTCTCCCTTTGGGAGAAGGCGGCCGGAGGCCGGATGAGGGATTATGTGGGCGGCAGACCGGGAGGTCTGTAATTTACAGACTACGTTTTTCCGGATACGAGCGATCGCGCTACTTCTTCTCCCCGAATACAAACGCGGTGAACTTGTACACCTCGGCATACCTGTCTTTGTACGCGTTCTTCGGCAGACCGGCCTTCAGGCAGGTCTGTTCGAGAAACTGCTCCGCGGTGTAACCATGATCCGTCGCCACTTGCGGAAGCAGCAGCCCCGAGTGCATGTCCAGTTTAACCAGCAAACCGTCCCGGCCGATCACGATATCCCGCTCGAAATCCTTTACCCGCTCCAGACGCGATAGCAGAGATATCTCGATCGTCATCCGTTCGAACTCCTCAGGCGCGATCTCAGTAAAGCGGGGATCATCAAAGGCCGCGGCTTGCGCCATCGACGCCACCGAATCCGTGAGCGGCTCGCGCGCCTGGATCCGTCCGACACAGCCGCGTTGTTCGCCGTCAACCTTGAGGGTGACAAACAGCCCCTGCTTGCGATCCTCGAGCGAGGGATAGAGAGGCATGTCATAACGATGCTTGAATAGTTTTGATCCGATCGATTCCCGCGCGATGGTCAACAGCGACCGCTGTTCATCCTCGTTCGGCGGGTCGTTTTTGTCGCGCTTGGCCGCGGTGGCGCCAAGCTCCGCTTTCGGACGCGGACCAACCCGGTGCGTCCCTTGCTGCACGATCGCCGCGGAAAGATAGCCGACCACTTCATCGAAGTCGCCGGTCACCGCCGCTGAGGTACCGTACTCCAGAAACTTCATCTCCGCGGCTCCCATCCGCCGCGCGGCCATCATCACCGCCGCGACCGGTCCGCCGCCGCATGCTTCCCCCTTGCCGGATTCGAGCGTATCGATCAGCAATTCCGGGTCGTATTTTTCTATCGCGGACTGAATGGCGAAATCAAGTTTGCGCGCCGCTTTTTCGGTATGGAAATGAGAGAGGTCGGTCGACGCGATCAGCAGCGTGTTGGAATCTTTGAGCGTGCCGGCGAGAACCTCACCGAGGGCGCGGATCGAATCCGGTTCCTGATCCCCCATCACGATCGCCACCATTTTGAATGTGGCGCCGAGGACTATCTGTAAAAACGGCAACTGCACTTCGAGCGCGTGCTCGCCGCGGGTCGAACCGGAGGCATGCCCCATGCTGGAGAAATAGACCGCCGGATGGATCGACGCAATGCGGGTCGCCAGCTCTTTGTCGCTCTCGACCACGCCGATCGGCGTCTGGTATCCTTCGCCGGGAAAGACCGCCGAGCCTTTGAAAAAGACGGTATGCGACGGCGACACCAAGACCACCGAGTCAAACTCCTCACCTTCGAGCAGTTTGAACGCCCGGGCGGCGATCTTTCCGGAGTAGAGGTAGCCGGCATGCGGCGCGACCAGGCCGATCGGTCGGCCCGACAGCGATACCTTCTCAACCTCGGCGAACATCTGGGCGATGGTCTTGGTCAGTTCGACCGGGTTGGCCGGATAGAATGTTCCGGCGACGGCAGGTCTGCGTACGTCCACGTTATCTCCAGTCATGCAGTTTTCAAATATATCGGCCAGAAGCCGACGGCAATCAGCAAGCTACCGGGTTAAACGACGGAAGTCAATCGGCGGGTGGATATGAAAATACAAGTGAACCAAGTTCCATCGGGGCAATTGGTTGTGTGATTTTTGATCGACCTTTCGAGAGGTTTGAGTCCCGCTCAGAAGCGAAGTGAGAGGCCGACAAACGGATTGAGATCCGGCGCGGAGTCGGTCAAACCGAAATTGCAGCCAAGATCGAGCTGAGTGTTCGCGTTAAGCCCGTAAGTTAGTCCGCCATCCGCCTGACCGTGCCAATCCGATCCGGAGACTGAGCTTACGACCGAGAATAACTCAACATAGCCACCTATCCGTTCGGAGAGATCCCGACTGAAGGTCAGCGATTGCACGTAATCCGTATCGTAACCGTCATCGGCTTCATTGCGAACAAAATCGATCTCAGCCATGAGCCCCATCCCCCACCCTCGCGAGAGGTCAACAGCGAGCGGAACGATCAAGCCGCCTTCGGTCTCGCCGTTCCGTATTGCGGTCCTGGAGAGAGGGAATTTGAGGAACGGCATCAGCGCCAGAGCGGTCTTGCCGCCGTCGTTTCCCCACACATTCAGTTTGAGCCTCGTTGACAATTCGCCGGTGCCGGAGTGCCTTTGTCGGGTGTCCGCGAGATGATCCCTGGTGGTTGAATGAATGTAAGGGTCGAATAATATCTGCAAATCGAGATCATTGAGGATGCCGACCTTGACATTGATCGGCAAGACAGCCCAATCCGTCGTACGCATGTCCGTGAATGATGTGCGCTCTCGATGGAATGTCGCATTGACCAGATCGCATTCGATCTGGAAGTGTCCGGCATCGACCGTGTACGGCGACTCCGTCTGATCCGGGCGGTCGGTGCTCATATCGCGCATCAATGCCGACGGCGTCGGGTGAAACAGGTGATAAGATGCTTTGGAGCCGGGACCGCCGCCTGGGGGATCTGGGTTCTCCTGGCCTGCCTTGACGGCCGCTGATGGAATCGCGAAGATCGCCACAAGCGTGAATATGCCCCGGACCAGAGAGTGATAAGTCATCAACTGCCTTCCGTTGTCTATGCGGAGAACCCGGGAGAATGGACCCCCGTTGTCTGTCTCCCGATGATCGCGAGAGCGGGTCCGGACCGGGCAGAAAGGTAGCGAAGATCGGCACGGAAGTCAAAGGGAGATCGCGCCAGTCCAGGATGATCGTCCGCGGAGCGGAACTTCTCCAACCACGTGACCGGTCACCAAAGCGGAGAAACTTCGCGACAGGCCTGACCCCGCCCTCGCCAGATACATTTACGGGGGAAGAGCCTGTCATCGGCAGGTTTTGTTTAGTCTCCCTAACCTCCTGCATGTCCGCACCTTAAACCACCCTTTGTGTGTCTGCATTGTCTTCGTCTTTCGGGGGTCGAGTGCCGACAATCCAATCTATGACTCGCGACTGAGCTTATAGAAAGGACCAATGATGTTTCAGATCACGAATTACCTGACCCGCTTCGCGCGCACAGCAGTGATCGCGCTGTTCGCCATGATCGTTTGTATGTCAACCGGATTCGCGCAAACGGTTGATCCCGACGCCGCCGGCAATGAGTCTCAAGGATCATTTGCCGCGCATAAGTTGAGCCTGAGTTTCGGCGGATTGCTGATGTCCGGCCGCGTGGAAACCGCGGTATTGCCGACATCGGGCGATAATTACGGCGACATGAACCCGATGGAGAGTCCGTACGGTTTCGGCCTGGGCATCGATTATAACATCTCGCCCAGGATGAGGATATTCCTCGACGGAAACGTTTACTCCTATCGGAAACAGGTCGGCGTCGCGGGCGAACTGAGCGAAAGCTTTTGGGTCTATGAAATGACCGACTACTCCACGCACTACCTGATGTTTAACGACGACGCCTACTTTGATATGCAGACCGCCGGCTTCAGGCTGGGCGTAAAGTATGACCTGCCGAAAGGAAACCTTCGCCCCTGGTTTGGCGCGGGGATCGGGTTATACAGTTGGAAGGCGGATTATTGCACCGCCGACCGGAGCAAGTCCTGGGGGAGCGCGTCAGGAACGGTCACCGGCGCGACATTTCTCTTTGGGGTCGATGTCATCGTGCTTAAGTCGTCAAAACATCCGGTGATGTTGTCGCTCTTTGGTGATTTTGCCTCTCCTGTGGTCAATCCGGTGATCGAGGATCTTTTCCTGGATGGCTGGACGTGGGAGAACTCCGGAGGAAATCATGTGATGGGGCCATATCGGTTCGGCCTCTCGATCGGCTTTTTCCACTAGTCGTGTTCTGAGTTGGGGCGGGCATACGATCTGGCCCGCCCGATCGATAATTTTGTAGGTCAAGTCTGTCCTCAAACCTGACGGCGGGTTCGAAGCTTGCCCTGAGTTCATGCTCAGGGACGGACCCGCCCTACGGCTTCCTTACTTCCCAATTAGCTATCGTAGAGTTGTTAAGTCCGCTATTCAATGCTATCTTTAGACAGGACATTATGAGCAGAGATATCCCAGATAGTTGGCAGGGAAGCGAACCGTATGAACGGTTCATGGGGCGGTGGAGCCGCGTCATCGCGCGGCGTTTCCTTGACTGGCTGGCGCCATCGGAAGGGCTGAAGTGGCTCGATGTTGGTTGTGGCTCGGGAGCGTTGAGCGAAGCGATCCTTCGCCAGTGCGCGCTTTCGGAGC
>JAMPYH010000245.1 GCA_023700785.1 Candidatus Zixiibacteriota bacterium | reverse complement strand
GAGAAGGAAGCGTTCGGTTATAACGCTGATACCGATACGTTTGAGGATCTGATGAAGGCTGGTGTCATCGACCCGACCAAGGTGACCCGCACCGCGCTCGAAAACGCCGCGTCTATCGCCGGCTTGCTTTTGACTACCGAGGCTGTCATCGCTGACAAGCCGGAGGAG
Organism: Candidatus Zixiibacteriota bacterium; assembly: GCA_023700785.1. Lineage (GTDB taxonomy): Bacteria > Zixibacteria > MSB-5A5 > GN15 > FEB-12 > FEB-12. Next base: position 4,312 of record JAMPYH010000245.1, on the reverse strand, counting down.
AAGAAGGCGATGCCTCCGATGCCGGGCGGCGGCATGGGCGACATGTACTAGTTCGAACTAGTATCAGAAAGAATAAAGGCACCAATCCAATTGGTGCCTTTTTTTACGCGTCACTTCGCCTTAACTTATCAGTGGCTTATGCCTCAGGGCCCGAGGTATCTCCGTCTCATCCCAGCGCAAGCTTTGATCCAGTTTAGATAACCGACCCTCGTTCATATCAGAGATCGAGCATTTTCTTTTGGTGCCAATATCGCATTCAGGCTCAAACAGCCGCCTTCTTTTCCCGTATTTCCAATTAGATACGATCGGTCTATATTGTCCCAACCGTCACCTGAACTGGAGAAGCCATGCATAACGTTTATCAGGCGATCGAACATCATTACGGCCATGCCGGTATCCTCGATGCCGTCGTCAACGCCCTCAAACAGCAGGGGATCGACACCACCAACTTGCAGCCGGACGATCTCGCCCCGATGGATGAGTTCCATGTCCGTGGCCGCGAAGGAACCGCCGAGCTGGCGGGGAGAGTGCGCTGGAGACCCGGGATGAAGGTTCTCGATGTCGGCTGCGGCATCGGCGGCTCGTCTCGCTATCTGGCGCATATGCACGAATGCGAAGTTACCGGCATCGACCTGACCCACGAGTTCATCGACACCGCCAAGGGTCTCTCTGACCTGGTCGGCCTTGACCATTCCATCCGCTATCTGCAGGGAAGCGCGACAGATTTGCCGTTTGAGGACAACTCGTTTGATGTTGCCTGGACCCAGCATGTGCAGATGAATATCGGGGATAAGCGGAAGTTCTACGCCGAGATGGCCCGCGTCCTGAAGCCAGGCGGCCAGTTAGTCTTCCACGATGTCTTCCAGAACGGCGATGCTCAACCATATTTCCCGGTGCCGTGGGCCAGCGACCAGTCGATCAGCTTCCTGACCACGCCTGAAAACGCGCGAAGCATCATTGAATCTCTCGGCCTGAAGATCATGCAGTGGGAAGATACCACAGACCGCTCACTTGCCTGGATGCGGTTGATGTCCGAAAAGGCAAAGCAGGCGGCCAAGCCGATGCCGGGTATCAATGTCATCATGGGCGAGAGCGCAAAAGCGCGACTGGAAAACGCGTTGCGAAGCCTCGAAGATGACCGCCTGCGAGTGGTGCAGGCTGTTGCGATAAAGTAGCGAAGACAAATGAACGGCAGACCTCCTGGTTTGCCGGGGGAGGCGGGAACGTCTGGCGACCACACAAGGGGATCACCGACTTTCGCCCCCTCGCTTGACCCAACCGGCGGCGAGACGTATCTTCGTCCCATGCCGACCGCGACGCTTGACCAATTCATCGACGCCATCCATTCGGAGTTCCCCGAAGACAGGCTGACCTTTCAAAAAGGGATCCCGACTTTCCATCCTGAATCAGCCGAAGACGCCGCCTCGTTCTTCAAGCTGGTCAACCGGCTTGGCCGGAAGACGTTTATCACGAGTTTTGGGAATAACATCGATCCCGTCGGCGACCGATTCGCCGATCTGGTGACCCTTCGGACCGATCGCCTCAATCAATTGATCGAGGTCGCCCCCGGTGATTTCTATATCACGGTCGGCGCCGGCTATCCACTCCGAGAGATCAATCTTCACCAGACCAGGAACGGCCTCTTTTTGCCGCACTCGTCACTGCCGTATGTCGGCTCGGTCGGCGGCGCTATCGCGGTCAATCTGTCGGCCGAACAGCATGGCCATGATCTTCCTATCAAGCGGTATTTCATCAAGGCGACCATCGTAACTCCCGAAGGGGAGATCATTCGTCCCGGCTCGGTCTGCTTTAAGTCCGTTTCGGGTTACGACATAGTCAAGATCTTCGCCGGTTCCTGGGGGTTGCTTGGCTTGGTGGTCGAAGCGACTTTTCGCGTCATGCCCTTTACCGCGGCGGACGAGTTTGCGACCATGCGTCAAAAGGGGATCGACCGTGGGCCGTTGCTCAGAACTTTGTCGCCCGAGAACCAGTCCACCGACGCTATCTACTCCCGAAAGATCAAAGAGAAATTTGATCCGCGTGACATTCTGCCGATCGTTTAGGTCCTCAATCTGGGACCCGTCCGAGGTTTTTACCGTTATATGGAGCACGAAGGTCAACTTGTCGTAGGGAGGCCATCTGTAACCTTATGGTGTACAAGGCGCTTCGGTTATCTTTAGACTTTCCGAGAAAAACATGGTCTCTGCTTGACGGTTCGGCTGAAGTTCAGTATTTTACGTGACTAAACTATGAAGGGCCCTTAGCTCAGCCGGTTAGAGCAGCTGACTCATAATCAGCGGGTCGCAGGTTCGAGCCCTGCAGGGCCCATAAGGCCCACTTGGGCAAAAAGGAATTGTCGAACGGGCAATTAGCTCAGCTGGTTAGAGCGTTCGGTTCACATCCGAGAGGTCACTGGTTCGAGTCCAGTATTGCCCAGATGATACGATGAGTGTTCATTACAACATATCGCGAGAACATGACGGGCCGTCCGGTATCAAACCGATCACATGCGGCTCGTCTATAACGGAGCACGTACGAACGCATTCCTGACATGGTCAGTGGATGCGTTTTTTTACGCCTGGAAAGCGGACTGAAGATGGAAACTGGTATGAAGGAGGCCCCGATGCAGAGCGATCTGGAGTTGCTGTTGAAACTTCAGGTGATCGATTACGACCTGGGAGAACTGGAGCGTTCGAAAGAATACCTCCCCGACATGATGGAGAATCTGCATCGCGAGATTCGGGAGACCGAGCAGAAACTGACTGAGTCGAGACATCGACTCGAAACCGGGCAGCTTCGCCAGAAGCAGCTTGAGCTGGAGATCAAGGGGAAGGAATCCGACCTCGCCAGATACCAGCAGCAGATGATGACCATCAAGACGAACAAAGAGTATGACGCCCTGATCGCCGAGATCGACAATATCAAAGGGACCATCTCCGCCCGCGAGACCGAACTGCTGGAGACGATCGAAACGATCGCGACCGCCCAGAAGGATATCGCCGGTCTCGAGGAGAAAAAGGGACAGGTGCACGAGAACAATTCCAAGCAACTTGGCATTCTACAGGAACGGATCGACTCGATAGGCGAAAAGATCTCCCTGAAAAACGCTTCGCGTCAGGAAGTGATCAGTGCGATCTCCCGTCCGACCCTGAGCGTCTACGAGCGGGTTCGCCGCGGCAAAGGCGGACAGGCGGTAGTGATGGTTCGTAAACGAGCCTGCGGGTCCTGTTACAAGGGGCTCACGCCGAAGAAGATCCAGGAGATCAAGCGGAACGACCGTATCTGCACCTGCGACAACTGCGGAAGCATGTTGTACTGGGATGATGGCGAGTCGCAGTAACCCAGAACTGAAGTTGTAGACGACCGATCATATTATGGCGAAGATCCTCGATAAGAAGGCACTCACGTTTGACGATGTCCTGATGGTCCCCGCGTTCTCGCAGGTGCTCCCCAAGGATGTCAGCCTTGCCACGACCGTCGCCAAAGGGATCACGCTTAATATCCCGCTGATCTCGGCGGCAATGGACACGGTGACCGAAGCCAAACTTGCCATTGCGCTCGCCCGCGAAGGCGGCATCGGCGTCATTCATAAAAATCTGTCGCCGGAACGTCAGGCGCTCGAAGTGGACAAAGTGAAGCGCTCGGAATCCGGGATGATCTCCGATCCATACACACTTCGCCCGGATCAGACTGTCGCCGACGCGCTCCGCGTCATGCGCCATTACTCCATCTCCGGCGTTCCGATCACTGAGCCGGATGGCCGACTGGTCGGCATCCTGACCAACCGGGATCTTCGCTTTCTCAAGGATCATCATGTCCGCATCGCCGATGTGATGACCCGGGAAGAAAAACTGGTGACCGTCACCGAGGGGGTCGATTTTGTCACGACCGGGCATCATGAGATTGACAAAAAGAAGCTGAATGAGCTGGCGATCGCCAAACTCCAGCAGTACAAGATCGAAAAACTGTTGATCCGCGATAAGGCAGGCAAACTTCGCGGCATGATCACGGTCAAAGATATTTCCAAAGAAGAGCAGTTCCCGCTCGCCTGCAAAGATCAGCGTGGACGCCTTCGAGTCGCCGCCGCGGTTGGCGTGTCGGAACGCGAGATCAAAGATCGCGCAGAACGTCTCATTGCCGCAGGTGTTGACCTATTGGTGGTAGATAGCTCGCACGGCCATTCGGCAGGCGTGCTCGACGCGGTGAAACACCTGAAAAAATCGTTCGCCGATGTTCCGCTGGTCGCGGGAAATGTCGCGACAGCATCCGGAGCGAAAGCGCTCATCGATGCCGGCGCGGATTGCGTAAAGGT
>JAMPYH010000244.1 GCA_023700785.1 Candidatus Zixiibacteriota bacterium | reverse complement strand
AGATCGAAGGTCATCCGACAAAAGTCGTGGTAAGCGGCCAGATCAAACCGATGTAGCCGTTTTGCGGAGCTACCAGGCGATGCGACGGTCCGCCAAATAGGCGTGGAGTTCACGTCGCGAGACGAGATTGACCCGCTCTGACCAGACGTCGATAGGGTTTAGCTCATCGGTCAGCACCAGAATGTCGGCAGTGTCCGGCTGAAAACGATTATCCCAGGCATGTACCCGATCATATTGCGGGCTGATACGGTACTCAGGTTGGGGGAGGTCTCCGCGTAATTCGAGCGGGCGGTCGGAGGCTATGATGACGAGATTCCCGAGTTGATCCGGAGGCTCGGCGATCGGGAGCGCGCGCACATGTGAAAACGCGCGACCGATGGTCGCCGCGACCGACGCGACGATCTTATCATCCCACCCGACGCATTGCAGATTGACCGCGAGAATGCCGTTCGGCCTGAGCCGCGATCTCACCAGCGCGAACGCTTCTTCGGTCACCAGATGGAACGGCACCGAGCTGCTGCCAAACGCGTCCATCAGGATGACATCATACGCCGTGTCGCGATCGATCAGGAACTGTCGGCCGTCCATGTGATAGACTTGAGCTTCAGCCTCCATCAGGCCGAAATATTGCCGCGCGGTTTCAGTGACCGCGGGATCGATCTCGACAGCCTCTATCCGCCAATTATCACGCGTGTAATTTTTGACCACCGAACCACCGCCAAGTCCTATCAACAGCGCGCTCCCCGGTTCGTCGAAAAAGAGTTTGGGGAGATCAAGCACATTGACATAGGAGAAAGAGGTCTGCCAGGTGGTCAGGTCAATACCGGTATGCAGACTGCCATCGATCAGCAAATTGCGAGTACCGTCCATTTCGACCACCCGAATCTCAGAATAGGGGCTTTCGCGGACCATCAGCAGGCCGGACGAATCATCGATGACGGTTCCGGGCGGAGCGAAGAATAGCAACGACAATACGCCAAGCAAAAGTGTTAGCGCGGTCGCGAAGAGCAACCGCTTCTGCCCATAAAAGCCCAGTGCTGAAGTCGCGAGAAGGAGACCACCGATGATCAACAGCAAACGAGAGACGCCGACGTTGGGTATGAGAATGAAGCCGGTAACCAGAGCGGCGGCGACACTTGCCAGTGTTGAGAGGGCGTAGAGGTCTCCGGCCGTTCGACCGACAACGTCAAGCGATCCCGCGCGCAAGCGAATGACATATGGGCTGATCATGCCGAGCAGTGCCAAGGGAGGGAAAAAGAGCACGGTGGCGGTCATCAATACCGCGGTACGGAGTCCGAACGGCTCGGCCATCGCCAGAACCGGGGTTCGCAACCAGGGGATGAGCGCGATCCAGAGGCCGGCCAGGCCAACGATAAGACTGAGGCGTGGGATGGTCGCGCCACGGTCCGCCCACCGTCCGCCGATGACATACCCCAGGCTCAACGCGGCAAGGGTGACGCTGATGAGCGCGGACCAGAGATAGAGACTGGCGCCGTAGAATGGCGCGATCACGCGGGTGCCAAGAACTTCAACTGCCAATACAGACGCACCACAGATGATCACCGCAAGATAGACGTAAAACTTGTGCATAGTTGAACCGCTCTCGCTTTGAATTGCCGGAACGAGTCACGCGCCGGGCCGCGAGCCCGGTCGTTTAATTGAACTTGCTCAGGATAACCAATAGGCAGTCGAATGCCAAGATTTTTTGACGAGATAACTCAGTGAGCTCAAGCGGACCATGTCTGTCCGTTCGAGGCGGAATGACTGCCGCTGATCATGCTACTTCTGCGTAGCGAGCCAACTATCGTAATTCCGCCGCATCTGGCCGATATGCTTCCGGGTGTGATCTTCGTAGATCTCCAGCCATTTATCGAAGTGCATGACGCCGTGCTCCGGGTGATTCACCGTATTTGACCAGACTTTCTCGGGTAAACGACGTATGACGCGGTAGGTGGATTCGCGCAGCCATTTGAACGTCTCCAGCGCGGTGGCGACATCCTGCTCGGAGTAATGTCCCTCGATCGCCCAACGATCCTGATCGTAGGCCATAACCGTTTTCCCCGGCTCGGAGATAAAACAGCGCGCGCGGATATAACTGTTGGCCTCCGACTCAGCCAGATGCACGATGATCTCGTGAATTGACCAACGATCGGGCGCCGGTTTGTAGTGCCACATGTCGCGAGGAAACGTGGGGAGCGCTTCGGTCAACAGGTCGAACGCCTGACCGTAGCTTTCAATGAGTCGTGAACGTTCAGCGGGAGTCATACTGATCCTTTCTGCTCCGAAAGGAGCGAGGCAAAGAGTCGTTTGGTCTTCTCGGCTTCGACGCGATGATCCAGCATCGGCCGCGGATAGCCCGGAGGAAAGTCGTTAGACGCATGCAACGCGTGAATTGTTGCGGGAGAAATCGCGCGAAGTTCCGGTATCCAGCGCTGAATATAGACGCAGTCGGGGTCGAAACGTTGCTGCTGGAGCCAGGGATTGAAGATGCGGAAATAGGGGGCGGCGTCGCATCCGGTCGAGGCGGCCCACTGCCAGTTGCCGTTGTTCACGGACGGGTCGTAATCGGTCAGGCGCCGTGCGAAGTACTGTTCACCCCAGCGCCAGTTGATATGGAGATCTTTTGTCAGGAATGACGCGACGATCATGCGCGCACGGTTGTGCATGTAGCCGGTCGCGTTGAGTTGCCGCATGCCGGCATCGACGAACGGGAAGCCGGTCGTCCCGGTTTTCCACCGCTCGAACGCGGCGTGATCTTCGCTCCACTTAAGCGCATCGTACTTCGGATAAAACGCGCCGCGGAAGACATGCGGGAAGTGTGAAGCGATATGGGTGAAAAAGTCCCGCCAATAGAGTTCATTGATGAGAGAGTGACTTTCTCCGAACGTGCCGACGACCGCGTGATAGACCTCGCGAATGGAAACGGTCCCAAACTTGAGATGAGCTGAAAGGCCGGTGGTTGCCTGGAGCGCGGGAAGGTCTCGGGTGGTCGCATAATCTCGAAAACCTCCGACTCGCCCGAGAGCAGCCAGCGCGGCATTGCCGCCGCCGCGAGTGAAGATCCGCTCGTTGCGCGAGGAGAGGTATTTGTTCAGCGAGTCGATCGGCTCAGAGGGGATCTCATCCGTCAAATAATTCCGACGCGGGTTCCGTCGCGGCGTGTCAACCAAAAATGCGCGAGCTCGTTTCGCGAACGGGGTGTAGATCGTGTACGGTGTGCCGTCATCTTTGAGGACCGCCTCAGGTTCGGTCAGGAGAGCATCGGCGCACTGAATGAAGGCGGCGCCATGTTGAGCGCAGGTTTCGCCGATCAACGCGTCCCGTTGTACGCTGAAGGGCGTGTAATCCCGGTTGAGAAACACCGCGTCCAGATGCTGCCCGGACAATACCCGGGCGACTACTTCGTGCGAAATTCCTTCAAAGAGATACAGCCTGCCGCCCGATCGGCGCAGATCGCGGTCGAGCTGCTCGAGCGATTCAAACATACACTGGAGGGCGTTATCTGACCGATACGTATTCTCTCCAAGCTGGCGCGGGTCGAGAATAAAACAGGGGAGAACAGCATGGGATCGCTCGAGGGCCGAGATCAGACCGCTATTATCCCGCAGCCGGAGATCCCGGCGAAAAATAAAGAGTGACCTGGTGAACTGTTTGCCCATAGCTGAAGAATACCAGCATCAACAGTCAAGCGCGGCGGATCGTTCCCTTGAACATATCGAGCGCGATACCATTATGGTTCACCTCGCCCCAGCCAGTCTTTGGTCATAAACTCCCCCTGGTGGCCATCGGGATCAAAGAAATAAAGAGAACGGTCGCCGCTGGGCCAGGTATGCTCGATAGGTTCGATCCCCAAGGCCAGCATCCGTTCTTTGTAGAGATCGTATTCGCTTCGTTTGATCTGAAAAGCGAAGTGAACATGCTCTCCACCTCGGCCGTTGTGCAGGCCAGACTTACCGATCTTCCAGAGGCCAAACGCCGCGCCGTCGTCCAGTATGATGGCGATGGCGGAGCCGTCTTCCCAACGGGTAACTTTGGCGTGCGGAAGCAGTGTCGTGTAGAATTGCTCCGCGCGCGCCAGATCGGCAACTTCGATATGTAGTTCAAGGAATCGCATAAAAAAGCCGGGAGGAGCGCTCCCGGCGAACTTGGTGACCGCGGATCGGTCAGTTGTTGATATATTTCCCGAGGATCTGGTTCATCCGCGAGGTCATCTTGGAGTTCGGCAATACTTCGGTGGCGCCGGCCGAAAGCGCGGCTTTCATCTGATCCGCCATGACATGAGGCGAATAGCAAACGATCGGGATCGACCGGGTCGCGCCATACGAGCGGAGTTTGTTGATAAGGGACGGCGCCTCAATTCCGTTCAGGTTGAGGTCGATGATTATGAGATCAGGCCGAAGTTCCTGCGCCTTGGTAAATATCTCGTCAGAGCGAATAGCTTTAATACCCTCGGCATCCATCCCATCAAGCACGGACATGATCTTGGACGT
>JAMPYH010000243.1 GCA_023700785.1 Candidatus Zixiibacteriota bacterium | reverse complement strand
CGGTTGAATCGAATTAAGCAGCCGGCAATGGTCTATATTCATCCCTGGGAAATGGACCCGAATCCACCCGAGATCGAAGGTCTCACGCCGGTTCAGCGTTTTCGGACCTATGGATCTACCGCCCTATTCGGCCATAAGCTGGAGCGCTTGCTTGACGATTTTGAGTTTACTACTATCGCGGACTATATCCAGACTCAGGCACGGCGGCCGATCGGCTTTGAATCGCGCTAAAACAGACGCAACTTCATTTCATCCAATTCGTTGTCCCGCTTGTATAATCAGAAAATCTACTTGACCTGAGAACGTTGTTGAGTAGTTTTGAGGGTCTATCTCGATCGATACGCATTGTAAGGAGCTGATATGAAACGTTTTTTGCTAATGGTGCTGGCACTTGTGATATGCGTCACAGCGGCTGAAGCGAGACGAAAAAAGGACGTAGCTGGAGCGATCAAAGACGGCGTCTATCAGGACAATCGTTTTGGCTTCAAAATGACTGTCAGGGGGAACTGGCAGCCGCGGGTGAAGAAAGATGAAGAGAATCACCGACTGATCCTGACCCAAAAGAACGCCGAAGCGCCGCCCCACTTCCAATCGGCTCCGGATTACACCTATATTCCCCGCCTGGTGATCTGGGCAGATACCTCCAGTCTTAGCCCGGCGGCGATGCTTGACTCGCTGCAGAGCCCCTCGTTCAAATCCAAACAGAAAAAAGACATCATGAGCGAGTTTGAGTTCTTACAGCAGTCGGAGATCATCCCCAAAGATCGGAAGCTTCCGATGATCGCCGGCAAGTCCGGTCTTGTCTGGGAAGGGGAGACCAAGTACCGCAAGGAAGTGCAGGCCTCGCAGGCCTCATCCGCCGGCGTCCTGGTGTATGGCGGTTACTCCGGATACATCGTGGGGGTGCGCAGCGACAAGGGGGTGTTGGTCATGATGCAGCTGATGTGCGAGCGGGATTTCCACGAACGGATCTATGCCGAGGCGGTGGAAATGATCAACACGCTGGAATGGGTTGAGGCTCCTCCCGACGGAGAGTAAAATTCGAATGTGACGGGGCCCCGCTTTGGCGGGGCCTTTTTCTGTTGACCTGATTCCATGCTGACGCTATGTTAGATAACCGGTTAGGATAGCCGGCGCAGGAGGTCGTATGTGGATTATTCGTGCCATTCTGATAGCTATCATGCTGATTCTGGTGATAGCCTTTGCTTACAACAATTTCGGGCCCGAACAGAAGGTCGATGTTTACCTTCGGCCAGTCCTGCCCAACTATCTCGATGTTCCGTTAGTGACGGTCGTTTTCTGGTCGCTGGTGGCCGGGATGTTGATGTCGCTGCTCATCTTCATCTCGATCTATATCAAACAGACCATGGATCTGCACGCGGCCAAGCGACGGATAAAAGCACTGGAGGGCGAAGTCGGCATTCTGCGAAATCGCCCGATCGAAGAATCGGCGGAACTGCTGAAAGGCGCGGATAGCCGGATCAGGGAAGTTAAGTCGCCGTTTAGCGAAGGATAAGGGTATGCTCGAAGCGCTGTTGTTATTGCTGGTATTCGTCTTTGGCGCGCTCGCCTTCTATCTCATGTATGAGCGCTTTTATAAAAAGACGCAATCGGTCGAGCCGACCATGTATGTCGACGCCCTGCGGAATCTGCTGGACGGAAAGCAGGAATCGGCCTTCACGAAATTGCGCCAGGTCGTGGCGGAGGACGCAAGCAATATCGACGCCTATCTTCGGTTGGGCCAACTATTGCGCGACCATAACCGCGCCGATCGCGCCCTCCAGGTGCATAAAGATCTTACCTTGCGCTATGGGTTAACCAAAGCGGACAAGGTCGCGATCCTGCGGGAGCTTGCCTCGGATTACCTTGCCTTGAATGATCTGGTTACCGCCGAAGCGGCGCTAAAAGAGCTGGTCACACTCGAGCCGGAAAATCACTGGGCGTTCTTCACCCGGCTTCGTTTGCAGGAAAAGGCCGGGCAATGGGAAGATGCCTATGATACCGCGGTCCAGCTGTTAAAGCTCGAGGGGAACAAGTCAAAAACACCTCTGGCGCGATTCAAATTCCAGCAAGGAGAACAGCTGTATAAGGCCCGAGAATACCACAAGGCGCGTATCGCGTACAAAGAAGCGATCAGCCTTGATCCTTCGTTTGTGCCGGCCTATCTGGCGGTCGGCGACTCGTACCGGGAAGAGGAGCGTTTTGAGGATGCCCTTAATTTCTGGGTCAAACTGATCGAAGCGGTGCCGGAGCAGGCGCATGTCGTGATCGACCGTCTCAAAAACGTTCTGTTCACCCTCGGGCGGTTTGGAGAGATCGTTGAGATCTGCCAGGCGATCCTGGAGCACTCACCCAAAAATCTTGAAGCGCGCCGAGCGCTGGCTGAGTTCCATGTTAAAAAGGGTGATCTGGAGGCAGCGCAGGAGACGCTTGAGTCGATCCTTGACGAACAGCCGGAGGACCCGATCGCGATTGTGGAACTGGTCCGGATCTACCTGGAGCAGGGGAATCAAAAAGGGCTTCAGGAACTTCGCCGTGCCCTTGATTTCAAACGGGATCGCAAGCGCACCGCCGCCAAATCTTCCAGCCCGGCCGCGATCCGCAGCTAAGCGATCTTGGTCGCTTGGAGTACCTACCATGAGATATTTGCGTCTATTGCTTTTAGCTGTCTGTTTTCTGCCGCTCTCCGCGTCCGCCGGCGAGATCGACGATATTCATCAGTTGATCGAGCGGGGGAAATGGCGGGACGCGTCTGATCGCCTGGCTGATCTTGGTGACATTCGAAGCAACGGCTCCGCTCTGTTTCTGCAGGGGATGTTGGAGCGTCGGGCCGATAGGGCGGCCAACTACTTTGAGACCGCGCTGGAACGGCAAGTGGCGGTCAAATATCAGGAAGAGATCTACTTCCGGCTGGCGCAGTACTACCTGCAGAAAAACGCGCTTAACAAAGTCGCTGATCTCACAACGGAATACCGCGCGCGCTGGGAGAAGGGGAAATACCGGGCTGAAATGGCGCGAATGCGAAATCTGTCGCAGGAGCTGACCGGTGACCGGTCAACCGCGTTTGATCTGACCGAGCGTTATCTCAAGGCATTCTCCAAGGGAGATGCGTCGCATTGGGGCAGGATAGACCATGCTCGGATCCTCATGGGCGGACATGGCGACCGGAACGGGCTCGAGGAATTCGCGAAGCTTGGCGCCGGGCGCTCGGATATTGCCGTGCCGCAGTCGCAGTTCATCCTGGGGATGTATTTCAGCGAACGGGGTGATCTTGAAACCGCCGCGAGATACTACGCGTTGTTGCGGGAAGAATATCCGAACGCGATCGGATTGGATCTACTTTCACGAAACCTTGGCGAGCATGCCCGACTGGGCTCGTCGAAGTCAGGACGAACCAGCTCGCGGGAGAATCCGACAACGCATATCGCCTACTACGCGATCCAGGTAGGAGCGTTTTCGACCGAGAAGATCGCCCGGGAGCAGATCGATCGGTTGAGACGCGAGCGGCTGCCGAACGTCATTGAAAAGCGCGAGATTGAGGGGCGTACGCTCTGGGTCGTATTGCTCGGCAACTACCAGGATCAGCGCGAGGCGGAGAAAATTAAAGAAAAGCTTGAGAAACAGTACGGTGAGTCGTACGAAGTTGTCCCGCGTTAATGCAGACCAACGACCAGTCATTGACGCCGCTGATGCGGCAATTCCACGCCATCAAAGCGCAGCATCCCGATAAGATCCTCTTCTTCAGAATGGGGGATTTTTACGAGATGTTTGGCGATGACGCCATCAAAGCCGCGCCGATGCTGGGGATCGCGCTGACGTCGCGCTCCCACGGCAACGCCGAACGGATCCCGCTGGCGGGTGTCCCGTACCACGCGGTCGATCGCTATCTTTCCCGGCTCGCCGCCCGAGGGGAAAAGGTGGTTATTGTCGAGCAGGTCGAGGATCCCAAGACCGCAAAAGGTCTGGTGAAGCGCGAGATTGTCGAGATAGTCACTCCTGGAACCGCGACCATCGATTCGCCCGAAGAGATCTCCCGTCTCGCCTGCCTTGCGGCGCTATACTACAAGGATAGCCATCGGATCGGGATCGCGACCTTGTACCTGGCGACCGGCGAGTTTCATGTCGATGAGGGGGAGACGCAGGCGATGGTCGAGCGGATCAGGGTTGCCGAACCATCAGAACTACTCTTTCCCGCGACGATCGACAAAAACTCTGTCGCCGACCTGCTCAGTTATAGCCGGACCGCGCCGCAACTTACCCAGTACGAGGAGTACAATTTCGACCTGGCGACCGCGCGACGGGAGCTCAACCGGCATTTTGGCACGGTCACGCTCGAGTCATTCGGAGTGGATCACGCCGCTCTGGCGATAACCGCCGCGGGGGCGATCCTTCGATATCTGAAAGAAAATCACCGCGAGCAGTTGTCGCACATCACCCGCCTTGTACGCTACGACGATTCCGAGTTCATGCCGCTGGACTACAGCACCGTGCGTAATCTCGAACT
>JAMPYH010000242.1 GCA_023700785.1 Candidatus Zixiibacteriota bacterium | reverse complement strand
TCGGGATCTTATAGGCCTCGACCACTGACGTTTTGATCACCAGTGCCAGCACTATGGCGATAAGGAACTGCTTGATATTATCCCAAGCGGCTTCCCCCTTCCCCGGCTTGCGGCTGGGTGGCTGACTGGTGCGACTGATCTTTTGAGTTTCTGCCATGTATGCTCCTACATGTCCGCGGCCTGCGTCCAATGCCTTATACGCGGCTGCCCGGATTAGGTGTCAGATCACAGCCCCTTAAAGGCACGAATGATATCATTATAGGTCACCAGGATGATCACGCCGAAAAGAAAGACCATGCCGACCTGTTGAGCGATCGCCCTGGCCCGAACCGAAAGCGGCGCGCCGCGCAATTTCTCGATCGCCAGGAATACCAGGTGGCCGCCATCCAGGATCGGGATCGGCAGGACATTCAGGATTGCCAGGTTTACCGACAGTAGCGCCATGAAGAAGAAGAGGCTCGACGCCCCCTTCTCCGCTTCGCGGCCCGATTGCCGGGCAATAAAGACCGGCCCGCCGATCAGTTTCGGCGATACTTGCCCGGAAACGAAGCGCTTCACGAATTTCACTGTTTCCCAGACGATCACGTGCGCGCTGATAAAGCCTGTCTTGACGGAATACCAGACGCCGTAACTTTCGCGAGCTATGACCTTTTGCGTAAATCCTATGACGCCGATCGAGTCTATATTCCCATCCGTATCAAGGATCGGCTCCGCCCTGGTGACGATCTCAGCGGAGATCGTGTCGGTGCCGCGGACCCAGGTCAGATTGACCGGCGACGCGACATGCTTGTTGATGCGAACTCGCAGCGAATCAAAAACCGTGACCGGTTCACCGTTGATCGCGATGATCTGGTCATCCTTCATCATGCCGGCTTGCTCAGCGGGACCCTTCTTATTGACCGTCCCAACCAGCACCCGCTCATTGTCGAAGATCGGCTTGCCGCCGATCAGGAAGATGCCGATCATGATGACGATCGCCAGCAGGTAGTTCATGAATGGTCCGGCAATGATCACGGCGGCGCGCTGTCCGACCGTCTTGGACATGAACTCCTCCGTGGATCCGGTCTGAGGATCATCCGGATTCTCGCCAACCATCTTCACAAAGCCGCCAAGCGGGATTATTCCGATACAGTACGTCGTCTCCCCCCACTTCTTCGCGAAGATGTTTGGCGGGAAGCCGAGCGAGAACTTCTCAACTTTGATGCCGACCTTTTTGGCCACCAGGAAGTGCCCTAATTCATGGATAAAGACAAGGATCCCAAGAACAAAAATGAAGGACAGAATACTTAGCATCGAACAGTCTCCAAACTTTTACGCGCCTTGACCCGGGCTTCTGAATCAGCCGCGAGAATGTCGGCGACGGTTGGTTCAGCCGTCGGCAGCGTCTGCGCCACGGTCTCGGCCACAACCCTGTATATATCGGTAAAACCGACCTGTCGATTCAAGAACGCCTCGACCGCGATTTCGTTCGCCGCATTATATACGGCGGGGATATCCCCTCCGGTTTCAGCAACTTCGCGCGCCAGCCGCAAAAGCGGGAACTTCGCGAGGTCCGGAGGCTCAAAGGTCAATTTCTGAACATCCGCCCAGTCCATCCGCCCAAAGTCGGACCTGACCCGATCCGGCCAGAACAGGGCGTACGTTATGGGGAGCCGCATGTCGGGACGCGACAGCTGCGCTATCACCGACGAATCCTGAAACTCGACCATGGAATGAACTATCGACTGGGGATGGATGACAACTTTAATTTTCGAGGCTGAGATCGAGAATAACGTCACCGCCTCGATGATCTCCAACCCTTTGTTCACCATGGTCGCGGAATCGATGCTGATCTTGGGGCCCATTTTCCAGGTAGGATGCGCCAGTGCTTGTTCGACGGTGATGGCACCAAATCGCTCGAGCGCAAGCTCGCGGAACGGACCGCCGGACGCGGTTAGAATAATATCCCGAACTTCGCTCCGCTTCCCCGAAAGCAACGACTGCCATATCGCGGAATGTTCCGAATCGATCGGCAGAATGGTCGCTTTCCCCTGCTCTATCATCGGGCGGAAGATCGGTCCACCCACGACCAACGATTCTTTGTTCGCCAGCGCCAAACCTTTCTGGTGGGATACCGCTTCAAGCGAAGCTTTGAGGCCGGCGGCGCCGACGATCGCGTTGACCACCAGGTCAACGTCGGGCAATCCCGCAAGGCTGACCAGGTCTGAGTCGCCCACCAAGATCCGAACTTTCTCTGAGGCCAGTGCCTGAGCGAGAGCCTTAGCCTTGGTCGCATCAACGATACAAACGTACTCAGGGCGAAACTCGCGGTATTGCTCGATCAATAGCTCGACATTGGAATGCGCGGCGAGCGCCCTGACCGCAAAGCTGCCCGGATTCTGCCTGATAACATCGAGACAGGAACGGCCGATCGAGCCGGTTGAACCAAGGATAACTACTGAACGGGGCTTCACGTAGGCAACTTTATGCAGTTAGATCTCACGTTCTGGTCGGCGAAAAACAGTACAGGCAGGAGCAGTTGACTCCTGCCTGTCGCGTTTTCGCGTGCACGTTCACGCTTACTCTTTGGGAGCCTCTTCGATCGGAGCTCCGTCAGCATCAGACAAGTACGCCTTGAGGATCTTGACCTCGGTAAGCGGCTTGGATCTTTCTCCGCCGTTACCCGGGCCGACCGGCGTCTTGCCGATCTTGCGCAGGATCTCGAAACCGTTGACCAGCTGACCGAATACGGTGTATTTACCGTCAAGGTGCGGGACTTTACCGAGGCAAATAAAGAACTGGCAGGACGCCGAATTGGGATCCGCCGATCGCGCCATGGAAAGTGTCCCGTCCAGATGCGGGAGCTTATTGAACTCCGCGGGAAGCATATAACCGGCGTTACCCGTGCCGGTGCCGGTCGGATCGCCGCCCTGTATCATGAACCCGTCGATGATCCGGTGGAAGATCGTGCCGTCGTAAAACTTTTTCTTGGTCAGCGAGACAAACGAATCAGCGTGAGCGGGAGCGACATCGCGGTACAACTCCAGCGTCATTTTCCCCATGTTGGTTTCGAGAGTAACGAATTTGTTCTCCGCGTTGCGGATCGGTGACTCAGTCTTGGCCATGGTAGTACTTCCTGTTGCGCCGATCATCGCAATGACGGCGAGTAAGAGAACGGTCTTACGCATTAAAGGTCTCCTCGATATGGTAACAATGTGCATGCTCAAACTGTTGTCAATATAGGTCCGTGATAATGGTTCGGTCAAGTGTCGTGTCAGTTGATCACTTGAAGATCTCGCTTGCTCTTTTCAATCTGACACCGCTCGCCGGTTCTGTCAGGTGAACTTCAAATACGGTGCGGTCCGCTTCCAGTGCCTCGGTCGTCGTGTACGCGGTGAGCCCTTGCGCCGCCCATTCATACCGATACGCCGCCGGTGGTGTGGGATCAAAGACGATATCCGTTGGCGTACCGTATTCATTGATCAACACGGTCACCATAGCGCCAATCCCCCAGCCCGACAGACTGGTTCCTGCATAAACCGTGTTGAGGATTATGCCGTAAACAGGTTCGTATCCCTGCGAGCTACTGTTGTGATTGGTATCTTCTACTATGACCACGACTCCTAGCTGAGCCTCATAGTCCAAATAATTGAGGAAGAAACTGGGGTCGGGCGTATCGGCCATAGGGCCCGGGTTGAATCCGATCGCAGTAGAAACCAGATCTCCTCTACGAATATATTGCCCCTGCGTCTCGATGCCCGGAGCGATCACGCTGGCCCTCACCATTACGTCTGTCGTGTCATATCCCGGGACCATGGCGCGAATTGTGGCGTATCCAAGAACCCCGTCAAAATTATAGGTCAGTAGCGCGCTCCCCGAAGCATCGGCTCTAAGTGAATCAGCCGACAGCGTGCCGTCGCCCTCAAGCACAGTGAACTTCATCCAGACTTTGTAAAGCGTTTACGCGAATTGATCGACCACTTTGAAACGCATCTGCGGAAACTGTTGGCTCGAGCCCATCTCACCTTTGTAATGAAGGATTCCGCCATCTGGCTGCACCTGCGCGGGCACTTCAACCCGAACAGTCAAAATCGCTGTATCGCTACCATATTGATTATAGGCGATAAGCGTCAGCAGACCGCTTGCGGGGGGCGTAAACCAGACTGTGCCGCCGGCCGCGGGAGCCAGCTCAAGGGTGCCATTCAGCTTAACAGAGTCAACCCGAGCGCAACCCCAGGTCGCCTGCGTCGAATCGGAGACAACTATCGTATCTTCGGAGACCGTAAAGGTGTTGATCACCGGCACTACGCTCGTCATGGATATAGAAACTTTGGCGGAATCCTGCCCCGCAGAATTGTAGGCCCGCAGAGTGTAGGTAGTGACCGCCGAAGGCTTCACATAGAGAGAGCCGGAGACGGCATTTGTCAATTTCTGGCCGGTCGGGAAAAGTTTGAGTGAATCGGCGCGAACCGCGGCATAGGCGAAAAGGACGGAGTCCCCCGGCGCGATATCGGTAGGCGTTCCGGTAAATGATGTAATATCCGGCTTCGTTA
>JAMPYH010000241.1 GCA_023700785.1 Candidatus Zixiibacteriota bacterium | reverse complement strand
GTAGGGGATAGGCCGCCGCAAGTAAAGCGCAATCTGGGCAGCCAGGAGGTGCGACCAAGCGGTTGCGGCTCAATCGGCCGCGAGTATAGAAGGGGAGAGCAGAACCATTGGTTCGCCGGTATCTCGGAGCGGGACAAAGCGAATTGAATCGGCGGTTCGCTCGACGATACCGAGCGCGATCTGGTTCACCGGACCGTTAAGCGCGAAACGACGATAGGCCGGAGCCAGTTCGCCCGGTTTCCACCGTGTAGTAGGGAGCGAGGGATGGAAATCAAACGACAACTGCCGGATCCTTGCGGCTGCCGAGCCGGCAGTGGAATCAGGTGTATGGATCCGAAGCGCCACGGTATAGTCGGTGGTCAGGCTCTCGCGAGGGATAAAGTAGAACTCGGCGTGGTACCAGCCATTGGGCTGGCGGACTATTCGGGTGGCCATCAGGTCGATCGCGGGCTCCGCGAAGCTCGCTATTGGCCTGCCGGGGCCTTTGTACCTGAAGCCGAGCGTGGTAAGAAAGCACTTGTCGATGGTCGAGAGCTGTTTCGGGCCGGTTGCCTTGAGCGCGGCTTCGACCGCCTGTTTGTTGAGCAGTCGCGGCACCAGGAACTCGCGAGCGAACTGCTGATGCACGCTGTCATCCAGCAGAAAGTACCGCAAGATGCGGAGCTGATCCGGTATCTCAAGCGGAGGATTGGCCGGATCGAACGTTGGGCTGACGATCGAATCGGCCACGGCTTTATTCCAGGTCGCAAACATGGCGAAGCGATGTTGCAGACGTTCGTCATTCGGGCGCGCGAACGCGGCAAGTGTCAGTAGTTTGGAGGCTTCAGTATAATGAACCAGACCCGAGTCGATCATCTGGTCCGCCCGGTAGCGGAACTTCACCCCGAGGCGCTCGATCAGTTGTTGCCACTGCTGGTCGTCAAGCAGATCCGGATACGCCGTGTAAAGCTCGCCGAACGCCACGACAATTGAATCGTAGGTCGCGAGCTGGCCGGACTCGATCAGGTCGAGCATCAAGCAGGCGCGAGCGGGGTAATTCTCAGGATTAGACTTGGTGTTATAGACCGCCTTGGTCGGATCCTGACCGCAGCCCGTCAGCAACAGCGTAAATAGAATGAAGGTGGGGAAAAGCCGCATAGCTGTCATAACATATATCGCCCGATGTTATCGGGCCAGTGAATATTATACTGCGGTCCCGGGCGGGCGATCAGAAAATATGCGAAAGGGAACCAATCCAGTCGTTATAAAGAAAATATACGCGCCCGATCAACAGCGAAACGCGCCCCATCACCGTGTAGCCAAAGTGAGCGCCGAAAGAGATCATGATGAACCAGACGCCGACTCTGGCGGTCACCCCAAGCGCGCCGGTATGCTCTTTGGAAAAGTAGAAATAGACCAGTGTCGAAATGACGCCGATCACGGTGATAAACGCCAGCAAAGAACCCGCAAAACCGCCGTTCAACAGCGGGAGCATCGTATCCTGCATCTGCGGAAGTATCAGGCCGTGCAACTGCGAGATGATAAAGACCCCGGCAGTGTTCCCCATCACAAACGCGAGCGCGAGCCGCGAGACCCAGGATATTCTGGGGATCAGCCGGGCGAACATCAGCGCGCCGATGATGCCGGGTATAAAGAGATACCATTTGGGGTTGTCGGCGCGGGTCATCGGCTCCCACAACTGCTGGATAATGACCGACTTCCAGATCAGCCCGACATAATAGCCGGCGGAGAGGCCGGCGAAAATGTGCTCCGCGAACTTATAGACCGCGTTGTCGCGATAAAGGAAGGAAAAGATAGCGAGCGTGAAAAACGCCGCGATCCAGATCTGGAGGATCTCTATGCCCGTCATACCGAGATCCCTCGTGTCCCTTTCTTTTTGCCGAAGAAGTAGCCAATATTACCTACCAGAACAAGGCCGATAATGAGCAGGTGGATGAGCGACTGGATCCCCATCCCCTTCATGGCGATCGCCGGCTTGCTTACCAGTTGTTCGTATTCGGCCGCGCCTTTCATACCGCCCAACAAGCCGGTCATCTGGCCGGAACTGACAAATGAATAATACTTGGGCGCGGAAACCGCCGTCACTCCGGCTCCGATCGGCGTTCCGTACTGGGCATTGACGATCGAAATCCAGTATTCGACTATCGCGTTGTCCGCGACGGCGAAAATGAACGAGACATCCTTGTAATTCCGGATGTTTTGCATCATCGGCAGCTGCGCCAACGGCGTCCCCGAGTTGTCGGTCGGGTAGATCGCCTCGATCGATGTCCCCATTCCCTTCAATACCGCGACATAATTCGCCTTATAGCCGAGGTTGACGAAGTCGATCCCGTATTGTTTGCCGTATTCCTGCGCGACAGTGCGCGTAACCCGCTCGGCGATCGACGGTCCCCCCAGCGGGATGGTTGTCATGGTGAAAACGCGACAGTCTTTGCGGAAGAGTTGGTGCAGCGCCGCGAAGGACATCGGTTCGGTCTCGGCGGTGGAAGACGGGTAGTAGTCGAAGGTCAGCAACACCACGGATGAATCCGGAAGCGCTTCGATCGCCTCATACAACTGTGTGGCTTCGGGTGTAATGCGGACGGGGAAATCCGCTGGGAAGATCAGCGGAAGAATTACCGCGATCGCGACCAGCAGGTAGATCCAGCGGCGATCGAGCGATGATATCTTGTCCCAGAAATTCATCGCCTCACCCTTTCCCCATATACGTCCGCTCGATACCCAAAAGGATTCGGAGCGACATGGAAGCAGCACCCAGGGCGGCGCCGATAATGATGCCGCGTTGTACCGACATATTGGCGCCGTTCATCACATAGGAGTTGATCCACTGGGGGAGATCGTCCGAGAACAGCCGGAGGAACGCCTCGCCCATCGGCACGCGCCAGAGCATCACCAGGACCGCAGTGAGCAGGAGGATAGTCGCTTCGGCGTTCCGGGCGCGGAACGCGCGATATGCCGCGGAAGCGATATAAAACGCCAGCAGGCCAAACATGGTCTGCATCATGATCGAATCGACATTGGTGAACAGCCAGTCGTAAATGGAACCCTCGCGGTCTCCGAACAGCGGCGACCAGGAGACGGGCAAGATCGACGGGATCGCCATCACGAAGATCGAGATCAACGTGAGGAGATTAAAGAACCAGCCTTCCTTTTGCAGCCGGACCGAGCGAAAATTGACTCGCGTAATTGAGACGACGCCAAGCAGCAACGTAAAGCCGCCGACTATCGTCACCCAGACCAGCACTTCGGACTCGATCTGCCCGAGGATGGTTCTATCCGGATTGAAGAAAAACGAGACGATCATGACAATGCCGGAGAGAAAGGCGATAATGACAGGTACGGTGGTTCGCATGTACGCCTAGATCGCCTCAAAGAGTTTGGCGAACGCATCGCCGTATCCAAAGCTCATCAATATCACCCCGACGACTATCAAAATAATGATGATCACCTTGACAAAGTCCTGCCCCTTCAGGCCGCCGAGCATCACCGGTTCGTGCGAGAGATAGGCGGATGCCGCGTACAGCTCCTCGCCCATCAATGTATAATCGCACGCGGCGACAAAGAACGGGAGCTGTTCCGGTCGAGCGGTGCCGGCGATCTGAATAGAACCGGCGGCATTGCCGGTTTCGGCCAGCAGCAATGATTCGGCGAAAAACGCCCCCATAAAAATGTTGGCGGCCGGCCGGTCGCGCATCATCATGCCGTTGACGGTAGCGGTAAAGGCCATCTGCTCACCGGCGACATAGCGAACGATATCTTTGTTGTAGGAATCGCGACGGCCCACCTCGGTATAAGCCTGTTCGACCACTTCCTGTCCCGCCGCCAGGACCATCGGATATCTCACGGGAACAACCAGCGGAGTCTCATATTGCGCGGTGATGCGAGCCACCCGGCCAAGGATGGAAATGCCGGCGATGGTCTCGATCTCGTCGATCTCCTGAAGGCCGGGAATAAAGAGCACCGGACGCCCCATTTCGGTAGCCCGTCCGACTGCTTCCTCCATCGCGTCAAGTCCGGCCATCTTGCGAATAAAAAGCGTTTTTCCCCGACGAGCCCAGCGAGTGTAAATGAGGATCACCGAGGAAAAGACAAGGATCAGGACCAGCGCGTTAACCCGTGTGGTCCGGAAAAGCGAGTCTTCCGCCGGAGCATCCTGGGCCGGCGCCGTGGTCGCAAGCAACAGCAACAGCATGACTGATCGGACGATGGTAAACGCGACGCGAGATGACACTAGTTCTGTTCCGCCTGATTCACCAATGGTTCTTCGATATTCTCATTTATAGACTCATTGAGAGGTCGATCTGCTTAACGCGACCTAAAGATTCGGCCGCGTATTCGCGGCCGAAGTCTCATTCGTAGAATGCTCAACCGATATGCCCGGACACTGGGCTATTTGGCCAGGGCTTTTTTCAGGCTCTCGATCGCCTCAACCGGAGTCGGGTCGGTGTCGTTCACGACCGCGAGATAATACGAGGCGAAGTCTCCCAGTTGGATCATGCTGAACATTCGTTCCAGCGCGGAATCGCCGATGGAGCGAACTTCGAGCACATCAACGCCCTGCTTCTCG
>JAMPYH010000240.1 GCA_023700785.1 Candidatus Zixiibacteriota bacterium | reverse complement strand
GAAATTGTCGAGTTGCTTGGATGCAAGCCGGAAGAGGTGGTCCAGGTCTCGGCCAAGATGGGGATCGGGGTGAATGAACTGCTTGAAGCTATCGTCCGCCAATTCCGCCCGCCGACCGGAGATCCCGACGCGCCCCTTCAGGCGATGATCTTCGACTCGACCTTCGATACCTATCGCGGCGCGCGACCGCTGGTGAAGATCGTCAACGGCACGATGCGGAAGGGGGACAAGATCAGATTCTTCTCCAATGGGCGTACGTTTGATGTCGAGGAGGTCGGCTACCTTCAGTTGCAGGCGATCCCGCAGGACGCGGTCAAGGCCGGCGATGTCGGCTACCTGTACGCCTCGATCAAAGAGGTCGCGGATACCAAGATCGGCGACACGATCACACTGGTTAACAATCCCGCCGCGGAGCCGGTGACCGGGTTTGTTAATGTCAAGCCGATGGTCTTCTCGGGGCTGTATCCCGCGGTGGCTGAAGATTTCTCCGAATTGCGCGAATCACTCGAGAAGCTGAAACTCAATGACAGTTCGCTGACCTTTACGCCGGAATCCTCCACCGCGCTCGGCTTTGGCTTCCGCGTCGGCTTTCTCGGCCTGCTCCATATGGAGATCATTACCGAACGGCTCAGCCGTGAGTATGGACAGACGATCATCAACACGGTCCCGAACGTTGAGTACTTTGTGTATCGCACGGACGGGAGCGAGATCGTGGTCGATAACCCGGCTCAGATGCCGCAGGCGGGGGAGATCGACCACATTCAAGAACCGTTTGTGGACGCCCAGGTGATCGCCCCGGCCGAGTATATCGGCGCGATCATGAAGCTGGCGACCGACCGTCGCGGCGAATACAAGACGACCGAGTACTTGTCCACCACGCGCGTTAGTATCAACTACGCGTTTCCGCTCTCTGAGATCATTTTTGATTTTTACGACAAACTAAAATCCGCCACGCGCGGGTATGCGTCGTTTGATTACGGCCTGCCGTATTACCGCCGTTCCAGTTTAGTGAAATTGGATATCCTGGTGAACGGTGATCCGGTGGACGCGCTCTCGGTGATCATCCACCGTGAGAAGGCGTACCACTGGGGGATGCAACTTGGGGAAAAACTGCAGAAGCTGATCCCCCGCCAGATGTTCGAGGTCGTTATCCAGGCGGCGATAGGGAGCCGGATCATCAGCCGCGCGACCATCCGCCCGATGCGCAAAAACGTGACGGCCAAATGTTATGGCGGCGATATCACGCGAAAGCGGAAACTGCTGGAACGTCAGAAAGAGGGGAAAAAGCGGATGAAGCAGATCGGATCGGTGGAGATCCCGCAGGAAGCGTTTTTGGCGGCGCTCAAGATCGACCGCTCATAGCTTAGGTTCGCGCCACCGCGACATCCCTCAGCGCGTTCAGCGCGTCTTCGTAGTCCGGCTCATTGGAAGTTTCTGGGACCAACTGCACATAGCGGACCGTGTCGTCTTTATCGAGTATCACCACTGCCCGAGCGAGCAGTTTGTTCTCTCTGACCAGCATCCCCCAGTTCATGCCAAAAGAGCGTTCCTGATAATCCGACAACATTTTCAAACGATCGATCCGCTTGGCTTCGACAAAGCGGCTTTGCGCGAATGGAAGATCCACCGATACTCCGTACAATTTGATCTCATCGGCAAGCTGCTGCGCCCGGACATTAAACGTCTTGGTCTGTATCGCGCAGATATTGGTGTCGATCGACGGCACGATCGAGAATACGCGCACATATCCGGTGGTGTCGCTTAACGTCACCAGATTCAGGTTGGCATCAACCAGCCGAAAATCGGGCGCGGGAAGGCCGATTTTCAACTCCTGGCCGACCAGCGTCAGCGGTTTACCTTTGCCGCGAATTATCCCGGTTCTTTCCATCGATGTAGTCCTTTCGTCTTTACGGTAGCAACAGTCGAACGGAGCAAAGGTTCAACCTGTTCCACAAGCTATACGTATTCCGAAAAACAAGTTGATTGACCCCTTATCAAGCCTATATTCCAGCCATGGATCCATCAAAATTCCCCGATTATATGGAACTGGCGATCCGCGAGGCGGAGCTTGCGTTTGAGGAAGGGGAGGTTCCGGTCGGCGCGGTGGTGGTACTGGAGAATCGAGTGATCGGGCGGGGACATAACCGCACCGAAGCGCTCCACGACGCTTCGGCGCATGCCGAGATGATCGCGTTGAGCGCGGCGTACAGCCATTTCGAGGATTGGCGGCTTGAGGAGTGTTTCCTCTTTTCAACCCTGGAGCCATGTATCATGTGCGCGGGAGCGGCCGTGCTCTCGCGGATCAAGACGATCGTCTATGGCGCGCCGGATATCCGGTTCGGCGGATGCGGCTCGATCGTGACGATCCCGACCGACGCGCGGCTGAATCATCGGTGCGAAGTGATCGGCGGAGTGCGGGAGCCGGAGATCGCGGAGATGATGCGGCTGTTCTTTCAACAGGTCCGGAAGAACAAAAATAAGGTGAACTGATGCACATGCCAAACAGTAACACGCGGGACGCGCAGTTTCAGACAACTCGGATGTTCGCAGTTGTGAATTTCATCCTGGCTCCATGCATCTATTTGTACATGGTATTTGGCGGCCTTATTCCTCCGACTGAACCGAAGCCTCTTTCTATGCTTCTCTACGGATTGCTCGCATACGCGTTCCTTCAGTTGGCGGTGACTCCATTAATAGTCAGGATGTTCGTGCGTAACAAGTCGAGGGGAAACGAACCGAATCGGGTTCAAGTAATTTGGATCTGCAAGATCGCCATGGTTGAGGCTGTTTTCTTATGTGGCCTGGTTTACTGGTTCGTCACAAAGGATCCAACGCCGGTTTCCTTGTTCTATGGTCTTGGAGTCATTGGTGTACTTATGCACTGGCCGACGCGGGAACGCTTTGACGCGATCGCAGATCAATTGGAGGCAACATGAGCTGGCGTGAATCCGATTACAACCTGACCGGCATCATCGCGAAGCCGCTTTATTTCGGGACCTTCGTCAATGTGATCGTCCCGGGGTTGCTGCTTCTGGGATGCTACTATATCGAAAAAAACAGCGGCTGGGCGCCGCTGGTCGATCTCTCCGCGCTCAATACGATCCGGACAATGATCGCCGTCGCCGCGCTGGCGCATCTTGGGCTGGTTGTCTTCTGGCGGACCCGAATATACCAGTCGCCGATGATCAAAAAGAAAGAGACGTTTGAACTCGATTTCACGGCGGAATATTTCCGGCGGACCAAGCCGCTCTTCCTGGCGATAGCGTCGATTTCGCTCTGGGCGGTGCTTTATTTTGTGCTGACGGGCGAGTTCGACAACTTCTTTTTGGCCATGTATGTCTTCTGCTTTCTGGTCTTCCAGTTTGTCCGGCCGCGCTACGGGTTGGTGCAGAAACTGATCGAGCGCCAGGAGAAATTGGTCTCACAAGGACAATTCCGGCAGTAGCGGCACCTGACTCATGTGGAGGCGATGCTGTTCCGCCGACAGACCGGCAGGTCACACCATCGCCCGGACTCACGGAGACGGACGTGGCACGTCGGATTGAGCGAGGTCGAAACGCCGCAGTGTAGCCGTGGCGATGGCAGGACCTGCCGGAACCGGCAGCGAACGGAGTCGTTACTTTTTGTCACGCCAGTTCTCTTTTGACCAATGACTTTGCCCCTCTATCGCCTCATCCCCGCGAAGGCGGGGATCCAGCCCGGGCCACTCCTCAGAAATCTCCTTTACATTGTGCCGCAAATCGATAGATTATCGGCTCGTAGGGGGGGTAGTATGTCTGAGACCGGAGAGGTGGCTGAGCGGTTGAAAGCGGCGGTCTCGAAAACCGTTATACCCTTTGGGTATCTAGGGTTCGAATCCCTACCTCTCCGCATGTAATCTTGACCTCGTTGTCTGGTGCGCTCCTTAAGTAGATATTACCTCGAAAACTTCTGGCTTCGTGGTTAATTAAACCTACGTTAAACTATCAACATCCACGTTCCCATTCGCAAGCAGTCTGCGTGCAATAGCTTAGTAGACCCGCACACTCGACCCCTCGCTGGCACGCAAATTGCCCATGCCGAATAGTCCCACTATAACCAAACAACGCTATTCGGAGGAAACTATGAAAAAGACAGCCTATCTGCTGATGTTCGCGGCAATTCTCGTGTCATCTGCGGTTGGACAAAGCTCACAAAATCTGATCGCTTATTATCCCTTTTCAGGCAATGCCTTTGACGAAAGTGGAAATGGGCTCAACGGCACTGTGAGCGGTCCCACATTAACGACTGATCGCAATGGGATATCAAACTCCGCATATTCATTTGACGGCGACGATGATTACATTCAGATAAGTGATTCAGAGCTTCTTAATCCCGAGTCTGGTGTGATCGTTGAAGCCTGGATAAACCCTACGTCACTTCCGTCGAGTGAATTTGGCTATGGAAATAAGCAGATTGTGATGAAAGAGTCAGAATATTCGCTTACTCTCTACGCCGACGGAAGAGTGTCATTTGGTATTGGGCCCTTTCCCTGGGTACACGCCTACACGTTAGCCGCCGTCCCCTTGAGTGCCTGGAGTCACATTCGGGGCGAGTATGACCGACG
>JAMPYH010000239.1 GCA_023700785.1 Candidatus Zixiibacteriota bacterium | reverse complement strand
ATGCCCGGTCTGCGGCGCTCCCCGAAGCAAATTCTCCGAATGGTCTGAAGAGGATGATGTGCTGGGAGACGGCGAAGATTTCCTGGATGAGGATGAAGACGATTACCCCGGGAACGGAAACGATGACGATCGTTACTGATCAGTTGTTACGTGGGAGCAGATAAGACGGAGCATACAGACGTACAGTCCCGGGCATTGCAGGTGGGCGATCTGGCGCCGGATTTTACGTTGCCGACGCACAATGAGGGGGAGTTGAATCTGGCGTGGTATCGGGGCCGCAAGAATGTCGTCCTGGCATTTTATCCCGGCGACTGGACGCCGCTTTGCGCCGCGCAAGTTCCCGCGTACGAACATATCATGCCGGAGTTTTCCGCCTATAACACCCAGTTGCTGGCGATCTCGGCTGACTCCATCGCGAGCCACCAGGCTTGGGCAAAAGCGCACGGCGGGTTTTCGTTCCCGCTGATGTCTGACTATTTTCCGCACGGGCGCGTCGCCAAATTGTACGGTGTCCTCAATCCACGCGGTTATGCTGAGCGCACCGTCTTTCTCATTGATAAAACCGGCATCCTCAGATATATCGAGCGGGTACCGCCGGCTGAGATACCGGACAACAACAAACTGTTCAAGGCGATCGCGCAACTTGACCGATAGACGGCCGGTCGCGTGATGGTCGCTCCCGACTTCCACTTCCGTCCCTCTGCCGTCAGGCAAAGTCGGCATGGCGCGGGCACTCTCGCCAGGCTGTGGTGTTACAAGTTCTCGTATGACCATACCCGGTACAAGTAGCGATACTCGCGCCGACCTGTACGACATCACGTTTGTCGGGGCAGGCCCGGTCGCGCTTTACGGCATGTACTATGCCGGCCTCCGCATGACCAAGTTTAAGACCATTGACATGCTCGAGGAGATTGGCGGCGGACTGATGGCCCTTTACCCGGAGAAGTACATCTTTGACGTCGCGGGTTTTCCCAAGGTAATGGCCAAGGATCTGACCAGGATGTTCAAGGAGCAGGCGTGCCAGTATCCGCACGAGTTCCGCCTTGGCGAGAAAGTGGTCGGGCTGGAGCGCGACAAGGATGGTATCATCCATCTGATCACCGACAAGGGAGAGCATCTCTCAAAAACGGTGGTCATTTGCGCCGGTCTGGGGGCCTATATCCCCAAGAAACTTGAGATCCCGAATGTCGAAAGGCTCGAGGGAGCCGGGATCTATTATTTCGTGCGGCGGATTAATGACTTTCGCGACAAGAATGTCCTGATCGTCGGCGGCGGTGACTCCGCGTTTGATTACTCCATGATGCTCGAACCGGTGGCGAGGAATATCACGCATATCCATCGCAATGACTTCTTCGCCGCGCATGAGGACTCGGTGCGCAAAGTGATGAACTCCCGCGTTCGCATGAAGTTTCCGTTCTGGGAAGTGAAGTCGATCGAAGGGGAGGATTGGGTGCGGAGAGTTACCATTTTCCAGAGCCGTACGGGCGAGGAAGAGACGCTGGATATCGACGCTATCGTTTTTAATATCGGCTTCCTGACCAGTCTTGGGCCGATCGAAGACTGGGGGCTGGAGTTGGAGCACAACGCTATCAAGGTGGACAGCCGGATGCGTACCAATATTGAGGGCGTGTATGCCGCCGGTGACATAGTCACGTATGACGGCAAACTGAAATTGATCTCGACTGGCTGTGGCGAAGTAGCGATCGCGGTGAACAACGCCAAGAATTATATCGATCCGAAAGCAAAGGTCAGCCCGGGTCACTCGACTGACAAACATGAATTGGCGCAAAAGAAGTGGGCGCGCAAACAGGCGCAGGAACACGCCCACCAGCCGTCGGAGAAGAAAGAATAGCGATGTTTTTTGCCCTGCCCAAAGAGTACCGGGAAGCGACCGCTGATGATCTACGCGGCCGAATTCGGTCAGCCCGGGAGAAGTTGGGGAAAAAGCTGGTCATCCTGGTGCACCACTATCAGCGGCTGGAAGTGGTCGAGTTTGGCGATCATATCGGCGACAGTTATGGTTTGTCCAAGATAGCCGCGAAGCAGTCGGACGCCGACATCATTGTCTTTTGCGGTGTGCATTTCATGGCAGAGTCGGCGGATATCCTGACCGGTGATAATCAGCAGGTCTATCTGCCAAATCCGCTGGCGGGTTGTCCGATGGCGGATATGGCCGAGATGGCGGATGTCCTGGCGGCATGGGAGTATCTCAAGCCGTTTGGCGGCGCTGGGCAGATCATGCCGATCTCGTACATGAATACCGCGGCTGGCCTCAAGGCTTTCACCGGCCGCAATGGCGGACTGATCTGCACTTCGTCAAATGCCAGGGCCGCCCTCGAGTATGGGTTCAGTCGCCGCGAGAAAGTATTCTTTTTCCCGGACCAACACCTCGGATATAATACCGGAATAGCCTATGGGTTATCGCCCGATCAGCTGGTCTTATGGGACTTCTCCCGGGATGATGGGGGACTAACCGAGAAGCAGATCGAACGAGCAAAAGTGATCCTGTGGAAAGGGCACTGTCATGTGCATACCAATTTCAAGCCGGAGCATGTGCATGACGTTCGCCGGCGTTTTCCAGGAGTAAAGGTAGTCGTTCATCCGGAATGTCCTCACGATGTGGTCAAACTAGCGGATGCCGCCGGTTCAACCAGTTTTATAGTGAATTATTGCGAGAAAGCGGAGTCCGGGTCGATCATCGCGATAGGCACAGAGATCAATCTGGTCAATCGCATGGCCCATACTCATCCTGATAAAAAGATCTTTGAGCTTTCGGGGAATACCTGTCCGGTCTGCGCCAATATGTACCGAACGACGCTTAACGACCTTGCCTATACGCTGGAGAACTATCTCGATATCAAGCCGATAGTTGTGCCGGAACCAATGAAAAGCGAGGCGCGGTCAGCGCTGGAAAAAATGCTTGAAATTAGCTGACACCGCCGTATTTTGCGCTCCAGAAGCGACCTTTTCGGTCGCTGTTTGTCATATCCGTTTTTGATAAGTAGTTACGTTACATAGAGGAAAGGCTATATGGCACAAGATGTTGTTGTTCCCCAGATGGGCGAATCAGTACTCGAGGGGACAATCCTCCAGTGGAAGGTCAAAATCGGCGATCGCGTCGAAATCAACCAGCCGCTCGTTGAACTGATGACCGATAAGGTCAATGTCGAGATCCCTGCCGAGACCGCGGGCATTTTGACCGCTCAGTTTGTGAAGGAAGGGGAAGTTGTCCCCGTCGGTACCCGCATTGCCACTATCGACGACGGCAAATCATCTGGTGCCGCTGCCAAGCCTGCTCCCGCCGCCGTGCCGGCGGCCGCCGAACCATCGGCCGCTATTGCCTCCGCTCCGCCCAAACCGGCAGCTCCGGTCAAAGCCACCGGTGAGATCGGCAAAGGGATGATGTCGCCGAAGGTTCGCATGCTCATTCGTGAATATGGCGTGGATCCGTTGACGGTCATTCCAACCGGCAAAGAGGGCCGTGTCTCGGTCGAAGATGTCATGCGTGCTGTCGAAGAACGATCGGGCGCGAAAGGGATTCAAGCAGGGCCAGTGCCGTCGCCGGTTCAGCCAAGTCTGCCGACCTCCTACGCCGCCCCTGTCGCGGCCGCTCCAACCGCTGCCGCACCGCGCGAACCAAAAGTAAAGGTGCAGATCCCGGTCTTCGCGCCTCTGCCTGAGGCTCAGCGGGTCACCCGCACGCCGCTCATTGGCGCGCGCAAGCTGATCGCCGAGCATATGGTGAAGTCGGTGCAGACGTCGCCGCATGTGACAACCTTCGAAGATATCGACTTCACGGAGCTGGTCAAGTTCCGCAATCAGATCAAGAAGGAGTTCCGCGATACCTACGGCGCCAACCTGACTTTTATGCCGTTTATCGTGAAGGCGGCTTGCATCGCGTTAAAGGAGTATCCAACGATCAACGCGTCGTTGACCGAAAAAGAGATCATCGTAAAGAATTACTACAACATCGGTATCGCGGTCGCTCGTGACGAGGGACTGATCGTTCCAGTCATCAAGGACGCGGACAAGAAGAGCATTGTTGAGATCGCGGTGGAGATAAACTCGCTGGGCGAAAAAGCCCGCACCAATCGCCTGAAGCCGGATGACGTCTCTGACGGCACTTTTTCTGTCACCAATGCCGGTATGTTTGGCGCCACCGCTTCCACGCCGATCATCGCTCAGCCGCAGGTCGCGATCCTCGGCGTGCATATGATCTCGAAGCGTCCATGGGTGGTGAACGACCAGATCGTCATTCGGGATATTTCTTCCTTCGGCATGTCGTTCGATCATCGGTTGATCGACGGTCATACCGCTGTCCAGTTCCTGCATCGGGTCCACGAGTTCCTCGCTGATCCGACCAAGTTGCTGGTACATTTGCGTTGATGGTAACCGTTGCGCAGGATAAGCTGCTCGGCTGGGTACTCCAGGCCGGGACAGTTGATTATGAGCGTGCGTTGGAATGGCAGCACGGCCTGGTGAAAATGCGCCAGCAAGGTCTGGCGCGCGACACCCTGATGATGCTGGAACATCCACCGGTGATCACGGTCGGGCGCGACGGCCACGATGAAAACTTCGCGGACAGCCCGATCACGCCATATT
>JAMPYH010000238.1 GCA_023700785.1 Candidatus Zixiibacteriota bacterium | reverse complement strand
TATAGTAGCCAAGGGCAGTCAGCATTCGTTTCCTTAGTTGGATTCCGAGCGAAGGGAAATCAGACCATCAGAAGTATCCGCCCGGAAGTTGATCACCCGTTGCAACAGTGTCGAAATCGCGAGGTTCCCCTCGCCTCTTTCTTCAATCAATGCGCAACGGTGATTGACGTCGGAAACAAGTAATGCCAAAATGGAGCGAATCTGTCAACGACAAAGAGACCGAAGGCTTTTTCTCTGACCCTGAGCGGAGATCGGGACCAAAAGATCCCATCCTCAACGCGAGCGAGGCCGGGAAAAGCGACAATCTTTCGGCAAATCACCACTTCATTATAGATGTGAACAATGTGGACTGGATGTTGACAAAATGTCCATAACCGGTAATTCGTTGTCACTCAACAGGGTAATCCCTTACAGAAATATAATGGACTTTTTGTCACCCTTTAACAGAACTCGACCCCGCGTAAGACTCAATTACATATTGAATTAACCGGACCCATTGTTTGATGTGCGTACTCCGTAAAGCAACCTGCCGAATTCTGTTCTGAAGTCAAAAAACTTAGTCTGTTGTTTTCCAATCGGATAGCAGATTGAGAGGCAAAAACACAATTTTTAGTGGTACGCAGTTTTTGCACCCCAATATATTGGGGTCGCTTTGGGATTATGACATCGCCGACAGACTTCGGGTTTATCTAGGGCGCTGCCAAAGTTCAAACCCAGGCTCTTTTCATAACTGATAACAGACATTCGCCAGGCGGCCCTTGAGGCATGACAGTGGATTGTTGTGTTGCCTGAGCTGGCCCTGCTCACAGGAGGTGGAGTGTGAAAATAGATCGTTATTTTACTCGCGAAGAAGAATCCCCGTACAGTCGGATACCGTTCGCGCGACGCGCGTCGGAAATTCGCAATCCCGATGGTTCGGTGGTGTTTCGGCTTGAGAATATCGAGGTTCCCGAGCAGTGGTCTCAGGTGGCCGTTGATATTCTCGCGCAGAAATACTTCCGCAAAGCCGGGGTTCCGCAGATCGACGCCCAGGGAAACCCGGCTCTTGACGAAAAAGGGCAGCAGAAGACCGGCGGCGAGACCGATGCCCGCCAGGTGTTTCATCGTCTCGCCGGATGCTGGCGCCATTGGGGCGAAAAGCACGGCTATTTCGAGTCCGCGTCCGACGCCAAAGCGTTCTACGACGAACTTTGCTTCATGCTGGCCGACCAGGTCGCCGCGCCGAACTCGCCGCAATGGTTTAATACCGGCCTTAATTGGGCGTATGGGATCTCCGGCAAGCCGCAGGGGCACTATTATGTCGATCCGGTCACGCACACGCTGACCGAATCCAAAAACGCGTACGAACACCCTCAGCCGCATGCCTGCTTTATCCAGTCGATCACCGATGATCTGGTGAACGACGGCGGCATCATGGATCTCTGGGTGCGCGAGGCTCGGCTCTTCAAGTATGGTTCCGGCACCGGCACCAACTTCTCAAACCTGCGAGGACTCAACGAGCCGCTCTCCGGCGGCGGGCAGTCATCCGGACTGATGTCCTTCCTCCGGATCGGCGACCGCGCCGCGGGCGCGATCAAGTCGGGCGGAACAACGCGTCGCGCCGCCAAGATGGTCTGCCTTGATCTGGATCATCCGGATATCATCGATTTCATCGATTGGAAAGTGGTCGAAGAGCAGAAGGTCGCCTCGTTGGTGGCCGGCTCCAAAGTCATCAAGCAACAATTGAGAGCGATAGTCGATGCCGCCCGTGTTTCGGGCAGCAACGGCAATTCGGTCTATGAGTGTGATCCGCACAAGAACGGCAAACTGCGCGACGCTATCCGTCTCGCCCGCCGCCTCGCGGTGCCGGCGGGATATATTCAGAAAGTGCTCGACCTGGCCAAACAGGGTATTACCGACATCCAATTCTCCGAGTATGACACCGACTGGGACTCCGAGGCGTATCTCACGGTTTCCGGCCAGAACTCGAACAATTCAGTTCGCATACCGAACAGCTTCTTCGAGCGATTGCAGAATGGAAAGGATTGGGAACTCAAGCGCCGCACCGACGGTGTCACCACCAAGTCGTTCCCGGCGAATGAGCTCTGGGAGAAGATCTGTTACTCCGCGTGGGCCTGTGCCGATCCCGGCGTCCAGTATGATACCACCATCAACGAGTGGCACACCTGCCCCGATGATGGCCGCATCAACGCGTCCAATCCCTGCTCCGAATATATGTTCCTCGACGATACCGCCTGCAACCTGGCGTCGATCAATCTGATCAAATTCGTTGACGAGCACGGCAATTTCGACATCAAGGGATACCTGCACGCCATCAAGATCTGGACCGTCGTGCTTGAGATCTCAGTGCTGATGGCGTCGTATCCGTCGCGCGTCATCGCGCAGAAGTCATACGAGTTCCGCACACTCGGCCTTGGATTCGCGAACCTCGGCACTCTGCTGATGCGCATGGGGATCCCGTACGATTCTCCGCAGGGGTATGCCTGGTGCGGCGCGCTGTCATCCATGCTGACCGGCGGCGCGTATATGGCTTCCGCTGAGATGGCGAAAGAACAGGGGGCGTTCCCGGCGTTCTATCGCAACCGCGACCAGATGCTGCGCGTCATGCGCAATCATCGCCGCGCCGCCTATAATGCCGACAAATCCGAATACGAAAAACTGACCATCAAGCCGATCGGCATCAATCCAAACTATCTGCCGGAAGAAATGGTCAAGCAGGCGCGCCAGGTCTGGGATCGCGCGCTGGAGTTGGGCGAAGTCCACGGCTACCGCAACGCGCAGTCAACCGTTATCGCGCCGACCGGCACGATCGGCCTGCTGATGGATTGCGACACCACCGGTATCGAGCCGGATTTCGCGCTGGTGAAATTCAAAAAGCTGGCCGGCGGCGGCTATTTCAAGATCATCAACCATTCCGTACCCGAGGCGCTCGCGCGGCTTGGCTACACCGACGAACAGACCGCCGCGATCATCACCTACGCGACCGGCACCAAGACCCTGCGCAACGCGCCGTTCATTAATCATGAATCACTCCGCGCCAAAGGGTTCGGCGACGATGAGCTCGCCCGGCTCGAAGCGTCCCTGGAAAATGTCTTTGATATCAGCTTCGCGTTCAACAAGCATATCCTGGGCGAAGATTTCGTCCTGCACGGACTTGGCTTCGGCGAAGATGTCACCGACCGCTGGGATTTCAACCTCCTGCGCGAACTCGGATTCACCAAAGAGCAGATCGATGCCGCCAATGAGTTCTGCTGCGGCACAATGACGCTCGAAGGCGCGCCGCTTTTGCAGGAGAAACATCTCCCGATCTTCGATTGCGCCAACAAGTGCGGCCGCAAGGGGACGCGCTACATCCCGTACGAAGCGCATATCCGCATGATGGCCGCGGCCCAGCCGTTCATCTCCGGCGCGATCTCCAAAACGATCAACATGCCGGCCGAAGCGACCATCGACGATGTCAAAAAGGCCTATCGCCTCTCGTGGGAGACGATGAACAAGGCGGTCGCGCTTTATCGTGACGGCTCCAAGTTGTCCCAGCCGCTCAACGCGGCGTTGCTCGACGACGAGCAGGAAGAAGTGCACACGCCCCTTTCCGTGTCGGCGGCGTCGCAGAAGATGGCTGAGAAAGTGGTCTATCGCTATCTGGCCAAGCGGCGCAAATTGCCGCACCGTCGCGGCGGCTACACGCAGAAAGCCGAGGTCGGCGGCCACAAGATCTACCTGAGGACCGGCGAATACAACGACGGCACCCTCGGCGAGATCTTCCTCGACATGCATCGCGAAGGAGCGGCGTTCCGTTCGCTGATGAACTGCTTCGCGATCTCCATCTCGCTCGGCCTGCAGCATGGCGTGCCGCTCGAGGAGTTCGTCGAGGCGTTCCTGTTCGCGCGCTTTGAACCGAACGGCCTGGTGGACGGACATCGCTCGATCAAGCGTTCCACGTCGATCATCGATTACATCTTCCGCGAACTGGCGATCACCTATCTCAACCGTCAGGATCTGGCGCATGTCACCGAAGATGACCTGAGCCCGGATACCATCGGCACACCGGCGGATGAAGGGATCGAGTATGAGGCCGAGGAACCGGCGCCGCCCGCGTCGGCAGCCAACGCTACCGCGTCGAGAAAAGCAGATGATATACATACAACGCACTTGACGTTCAATCGGGATTCCGCCGGCAATGGACATGGCAACGGCGGGAACGGCAAGTCACACGGAGGTAATGGGCATGGTCAGTCGATGGAGTCGTCGGCTACAACTACAGAAGGTAGCCGCGCGAAGACGGTGCTTGCATTTGTCACAGCAGGAAGTACATCCGCCCAAGATGATCTCGACCAGCGAAAACAACTCCAGCACCAGCTCCGGGACGCGAAGTTAAAGGGCTATGAGGGAGACATGTGTCGCGAGTGCGGACAGTTTACGATGATCCGCAACGGAACCTGTCTGAAGTGCGAGACCTGCGGCTCAACCAGCGGCTGTAGTTGATCGCGCGACGCGCCTCGCAACGCGGCGAGTAGGGAAGTTTGCCACTGTGGCAAGGCGTGGTCGGAGAGAGTTTCGTAAAACGCGGCTCGTGTAAGTCTGTCATTCGAAGAGCGGCCG
>JAMPYH010000005.1 GCA_023700785.1 Candidatus Zixiibacteriota bacterium | reverse complement strand
GGCTATACGAAGTTTGTGATGGATCTCAGGGTCCAGTGGCCGAATGACGCTATCGGCAGTATCAAGAGTGAACTGGACTTCCCGCTTGATGTGACCATGGCGGGCGCGCAGGTGGGGCTGGGTTCATCCCCGCAGATGAATTCTGATTGGTCCGTGATGATCGGATATTACACGAATACCAACGATCCCAATGACCTGATGATCGACGGTGACTGGGCGTACGATCCAACGCCAGGGTCGGTCAATGGGCAGTTCAGCTACACCGAGTCGCATGTCGCGATGGACGCGACACTGTTGACGTTCGAAGCGCGGCGCTCGCTTTTCTTCCGCGAGAAGTGGGTACTTGGGGTGACGGCCGAGTTCCGCTACCAGAAGTTTCAACAAGATGTGCTTGATTTCACGGGCTGGTATATTGACGGAAACGGGCAGGAGTTCAGCCAGTCATACGATTCGCTTTGTTTGATCTACGAAGTGATCTACAAAATTCCCGCCGGCGGGTTTTATCTGACGGTCAGGCCGACCAATGGATTCTCGTTTACGACCAGGCTCCTGGGAGCGGTGGTCAGCGCCAAGGATGAGGATGATCACATTCTGCGGAATCGTCTGGCGACCGCCAGTGGAACCGGCTCGGGGATCATCGGCGGATTTGGCGCCCGGTTTGATATCGGCAAGGGAGCGATGAGATTGCGGCCGTTTATCGAGGCTGACGGTGAGTATCTCTCGTTGACCGTGAAAACCAGCGGCGACCAGGTCTGGTATGGGGATGATCCGGTGACGCCGGAAGATGACACTGGCGACGAGCTTCATTCCATCCCGCACAATTTTTACAGCCGGCAATATCAGATCAGACTGAGAGCGGGACTCTCGTTTTAGGTCAGCGTTTTAGGTAGGCGCGGCTGCCGACAAGCAAGCCGACGCCTATCAGCAGATAGATCCCGATCAGATAGACGCGGGGGAGCGGGGAAACGCGCAACGCCATACCC
Source organism: Candidatus Zixiibacteriota bacterium (assembly GCA_023700785.1). Taxonomy (GTDB): domain Bacteria; phylum Zixibacteria; class MSB-5A5; order GN15; family FEB-12; genus FEB-12. Next base: position 21,051 of record JAMPYH010000005.1, on the reverse strand, counting down.
AGCCCGATCATCACCAAAACGATCAGGTAGGATTGCCACGCCTGAAAAGCGAAGATACAGATCTTCTTTTTGTGCGGGGAGAGTTGGTCGATCCGCTGGACGTTCTGTTTCGCCAATCTCGCGAAGATATATTTTCCTTTAAGCAGTCCGAGCAATATCCCAAATGTCCCTGACGCGAGAACCAGAGTCGTCTTGTCTGAATCGACTTCCGTTAAGTAAAGCGCGGCGCGGAAGATCAGGAAGAGCCCCACGACGCCCCAGATAACCGCGGCGGTGATCACCAATGTACGGCGGGAGACGGCTGGTTCGCGGAGCGGCATGTAGGAAAGATAGGTTGGGGTTTGGCGGAGTCGACAGAAAAATCGATCAAAGTGACATCAAAGAAGCATCGGAAGCGTTATATGTATGTCGGGCGAAAATTCCGATAATGGTTTCATAGGCTATTTATGCGGCAGGATAAAGAAGTACAACTCACGGACAACGCCCTGACTGTTCTCAAGCGGCGCTATCTGCTGAAGGATCAGCAGGGACGAGTCATTGAGACCCCCAAAGAGATGTTTCTTCGGGTGGCGAAGTTTATCGCTTCGGCCGACAGGCAGTATGGGGCTCAGGATCAGCAGGTCGAGCAGACAGCAGAGCGTTTCTATAACCTGATGTCCCGCCTTGACTTCCTGCCAAACTCGCCAACCCTCATGAACGCGGGGCGGCAATTAGGGCAACTTTCGGCCTGTTTTGTCCTGCCAGTTGGCGACTCAATGGAGGAGATCTTCGAGACGAACAAGCATGCCGCCATTATTCACAAGACGGGCGGCGGTACCGGATTCTCCTTCTCGCGCCTGCGGCCGCGCAACTCGGTGGTGGCGTCAACCAGCGGCGTGGCATCGGGGCCGGTTTCCTTCATGAAGGTCTATAATGCTTCGACCGAGGCGGTCAAGCAGGGGGGCACGCGCCGTGGCGCAAATATGGGGATACTTCGGGTGGATCATCCGGATATTCTCGAGTTTATCTCCTGCAAATCCGACACCAGCGAAGTCACCAATTTTAACATCTCTGTCGCCATCACGGATCAGTTCATGGAGGCGGTAGCGAACGGAACGACCTACCCGCTTCGCGATCCCCGCACTGGCAAACAGTTTATCAGGGATGGACAGGAGCAAGCGCTTGATGCCCGCGAGGTTTTCGGCAAGATCGTTGAGAATGCCTGGGCGACCGGCGAACCGGGGATAGTGTTTATCGATCGCATGGATCGCCTCAATCCGACCACGCTCTCCGAACGTATCGAAGCGACCAATCCGTGCGGCGAGCAGCCGCTTCCGCCATACGATTCCTGCAATCTCGGCTCGATCAATCTGGGCAATTTTGTCAGGGAGCCGTTGCCATCGACTTACACGCTGACCTCTCCGTCGGACGGTATCGACTGGGAACGGTTGGCCCACGCCATCCATACCGCGGTCCATTTTCTCGACAATGTCATTGATGTCAACCGCTACCCGATCCCGCAGATCCAGGCGCAGACCAAGAAGAATCGTCGGATCGGTCTTGGTCTGATGGGATGGGCGGATATGCTGGTCAAACTTCGACTGCCATACAACAGCGGGGAGGCATTCGAATTGGGGGAAAGGGTAATGGCATTTGTCGAGACCGAAGCGCGCAATCAGTCGTCGGAGATGGCGGCGATCCGGGGCCGGTTTCCCAACTGGGAGGGTTCGGTCTATCGGCAGGATAATCTGGTGATGCGCAACGCGACTGTCACCACGATCGCTCCCACCGGGACAATTTCCATCATCGCCGGCTGTTCATCGGGGATCGAGCCATATTACGCTATCGGCTTCGAGCGAAATGTCATGGATGGAACCCGGATGCAGGAATTGATCCCGCATTTTGAGCAACGGGCCAAAGAGGGAGGGTTCTACTCGGAGGCGCTGATACAGAAAGTTGTTTCTGTCCGTTCGCTGGCCCAGATCAGGGAGATCCCGGACGGCGTGAGGGCGATCTTCCTCACCGCGGCGGATATCTCTCCCGAGGATCATGTCCGCATGCAGGCGGTTTTCCAGAAGCATTGCGATTCGTCGGTATCCAAGACGATCAATTTCCCCGAGTCCGCGTCGAAAGCGGATGTGCGTAAGGCGTATGAACTCGCCTATAACCTCGGATGTAAAGGCGTGACGATCTACCGGGACAACTCCCGCCCGAACCAGGTGCTTTCGACAGTAAAGGAGAAGGAGAGAGTAGCCACCGCCTCGCCCAAAGTGGAAAAGCGGCCGGCTATACTGACCGGCTTCACGGAGAAGATCCGGACCGGCTATGGGAATCTTTATGTGACGGTGAATCTTCGAGACGGCAAGCCCTTCGAGGTTTTCGCGCATATCGGCAAGTCAGGGTACACGACCATGGCTGATACCGAGGCGATCTGCCGGCTGATATCCCTGGCGCTTCGTTCCCACGTCCCAGTGGAGCAGGTGATAAAGCAACTTCGCGGGATAGGCGGATCGGCCCAGATATTGGCAGAAGGAGGGCGGGTATCGTCGATCCCGGATGCCATTGCGCAGATTTTGAACAGGCACTTTGGCGCACCTGATAAAGCCGATCCGGGAGATAGCGCCCGCGAGATCTGCCCCGAATGCAGCGCCCCGCTGCAATACCTTTCGGGTTGTTATTCCTGCGCTTCCTGTGGTTATTCCACCTGCTAAATCTTCCGATATAAGGTGAGACAGCGGCGAAAGACCGATGTCTGGACTGTAAAACCATGAACGGCAATATACAATTCATACCCGCTGGGCGGACGTCAAACGTAAAGCGCGGAAATACCCTGCTTCAGGTGCAGACGGAGTATGCCCAACGGCCCAGCCCCCGAATTACTACCACCATTCTTGATAATGGCCGTGTCCTCCACAAAGTCGAACGCGCTTTGGATAAGGTGATCAGTTCCGTTGACGAACAGCGGAGAGCGGAGACGACACTGGTAAAACAGCATGCGGAAGTGCTGGCGATCATCCAAAACGACGCGCACCCGGTCGCTCCTCAGACCGCGGTCGAATCCGTCGAGCCTTCCAAAGAGACGATCATCGAAACCGAGCCGCTTCCGGTATATGACCAGATCAAAGCGATCCCGGGCGTGCTGTCAGTGATCCAGATGGAGAACGACGGGACGTTCACTTCGCCGGAGCTGACCATCGAATTTCAGAAGCAGTTTGGATTTGTGTTCAAGAATCTCCGCGAACTCATGGATCTCTTTGAGCGAGTACCCGGAGTCGGGATAACGCGCCGGACCGGCGTCTATGAGATCGAGCGCGATCGGCTTTACTTCGTCTCGTCCGGAACGTCATGCTACTTTGTCGTGGTTCGGAGAGTCAATGTCACCACGCAGTACGAACAGGAACTGAAGGCCGTGGTCGTTCTGGATCCGTTCAGACGATAAGGGTTCGCGGTCCGGCACCAAATAGAAAACCCGTCTCAGCGATGAGGCGGGTTTTGTATTTGAGGAGAGAGGTGTAATTTGAAAAAACTCCAGAAATCCTTACGTTAAGGGCATTACAGCCGCTCGACGTATTTAGCTTTCGCTGCTGCCCGAAGGCAGGTCACGGCGTTCGCGCAACGCACAAGAGACAACCCTCATAAGTGGAGTGTTAGAGATTTTCAAATGACTCTCTCTCTCCATTACATCTTGTACCGATGTATACCATTCCACAACGCGCTTCGCAAGGGCAATTTTCCGTTGTTGCACTCTCTCTCGCGATTGCATAATTTTGACACGAGTGAAACAACAAAGGAATACGCTCGGGTGCTGGGTTCAGTTGGCATAGATCTCGTTGATGTCACCCGTATCGCGAAATTATTGTCGCAGTACGGAGATCGTTTTTGTGTTCGCGTCCTTGGTCCTGACGAAATGTCACAGCTCAACGGACGCTTTGACCGCGCGCAGTTCATCGCCGGACGTTTCGCGGCGAAAGAGGCGGCGATCAAGGCGCTGGGCCGCTATATCGTTGAGCGTCCTTCATTAACGAAGATACAAATAGTCAACGATGGTACCGGCCGACCGTCGCTGGATCTCTCCCACCTGGCGTATCCGCAACTGGCGCGGGTCTCCGCGCAGTTGTCCATTTCGCACGAACGTTCCCATGCCATTGCCATCGTTATTCTTACGGAGGAATCATGAGTTCGACAGATATATTGTCGTTATTCAAAGAGTCTCAGGCGTTATTGACCGGTCATTTTCTGCTAACCTCTGGACGACACTCGGATGTCTATTACGAAAAGTTCACGCTGCTTAAAAATCCGGCCATTTGCACCCAGGTGTGCAAGTCGCTCGCGGACCATTTCCGTTCCAGCGGAGTGCAGACAGTGGTTGGCCCGACGACCGGCGGGATCATTATCGCGTACGACGTCGCTCGCTACCTTGGAGTGGAAGCAATCTACGCCGAGCAGGGCGACCCAGGGCGAGTATTTAAGCGCGGATTCTCGCTTGACCCGGGGCAGAAAGTATTGATCGTGGACGATGTCTTAACGACCGGCAGGTCGGTGGAAGAAGTTATCTCGCTGGTGAACGCATATAAAGCTGACATAGTTGGGATCGGTCTGTTCCTGGATCGTTCCGGCGGAAAGGTCTCATTTCCCTTTCCGACTCACGCGCTCGCGACGGTCAGCGCGGACAGTTGGGAAGCAAGCGCCTGCCCGCTTTGCGCTAAAAATGTGCCGTTTACGCAAAGGGGAAGTCGAAAACTATAGAGAGCTCGGGGGAACAGGCGAGAATCTTATGCGGTGACCAGATCGCCCTGCGCGATCGGAAAATCGATCGTGATGGTGGAGCCTTGGCCGGGTTCCGATTCTACGGACAACGTACCGCCGTGATTCTCGATGATCCGCTTGCAGACCACCAGGCCGAATCCGTGACCTGTCTTTTTCGTCGTAAACCGTTCGTTGAACGCTTTGGCCACCAGTTCGGCCGGAAAACCGCACCCGGTGTCGGAGATAACGACCGAAAACCGATGCTGCCCCGCGCGGAGCAAGCGTACGGTGATCTCTCTTTTGGGACTGTCTGTCATCGCGTCAGCCGCGTTGTTAAAGAGATTAAAAAGCAGTTGCTGCATTTGAGTCGTGTCGGCGTCAAACGGCAGATCCAGATCGGTTCCGGTGACTTTGATCTGCACTCCCTGGAATCGCTTTTGCGGTCGAAGGTAATCAATGACCTCCCGCATCAATTCGCCAAAGGAGAGCACTGCCTTTTGTGACGCGATCGGCGTCAGATCCATGAGATTGGAAGTGAAGATCTTGATCTTCTCGATGGTCTCGGACATCGCGGTCACATAGCGCCCAAGCTCTCCTATATTTCCTTTGCGCAGTTGCACATCGAGCAACTGCAAATTCCCCGCGACCACGCCGAGAAAGTTATTCAACTCGTGCCCGATCTCGGCCGACATCTGTCCCCGGGTGGCGATCTTCTCGAGTCGAATGGTTTCGTCCTGGAGTTCCTTCAGGCCGGTATATGCTTTTTGCGTCTCCTCCAGGAGAGCGAGATTCTCCAGAGTAATGGCCAACTGACCGGCGGTGATGGTCAGGAACTTGATGTCAGCTTCCCGCATGTGAGCGACCTGCTCAGTCGTTCCCAGAACAAACCAGCCAAACAGTTCAGACGGGCGGACAACCGGCACGACCAACAACTGCTGGTTGGGGTTGACCCATTGCGGGGCAAGATACGGGGGGAGTTCCGCCACCGGATGAGCTCGAAAGACCGGATGTTCCTCCAGCCGTTTGATCAGGAACGGATACTGCAGTTCGCCCGTGCCGCTTTTTTGGATCGCTTCCGCGATCACGCCGTTCGGCAGCTTTGTTTCACTGGTCAGGTTATCGACGATCGAAATGGTGACACAAGTCGCGTTCTCTTTGTCGCAGTACATGACTGAGCCCTGACTCACGCGCAGGTGCATCATGATGAACTCAAGTGAAGAGGTCACCAATGAAGCGCGATCATTGGTCGCAAAGAGCATCTGGTTGAGGTCAGTCAGTTTTGAGAGTTCGTTGGTGGAGGATTTTTCAGCCGCGGCGGCTCTCAGTTTGAGCCCATTTTTCACCGCCTGTCGGATCTCCGACAGTTCGAACGGCTTCATGATGTAATCAAAGGCTCCCTGCCTGATAGCGTCCTTGGCCGATGCCAGATTGGCATATCCGGTCATGAAGATAACGCCAAGCTCGGGGTGATTGACGCGAGCCTGTTTTACCAGTTCAATGCCGTTCATCCCCGACATGCGAATATCGGTTACCAGCAGATCAAGATGCTCGCGATCGATGATCGCCAGCGCCTGGTCCCCGTTCATCGCCGTGAGGATGTCGTAATCCTCATCTTCCAGCGCGTCGCGCACTAGTGAGACAACGATCGATTCGTCATCGACCACCAATATCCTGTATCTGTTCACTGACGAAGTCATATTGTTTTGATCGAGGCACAGACGGTCGCGAGGACCTCCCGCAATTGATCCAGGTCGAACGGTTTGCGCAAAATATACGGGACACCCGCCTCGGAGATCTGATCAGCCAGCGAGTCGGGGAGTGAATCGGTCATGATAAAGGTCAGTTTTGGCTTCGTGGCGCTGATCGCCTGATAGATCTGGAAACCGTTTTTCTTAGGGATATGCAGATCGCAGATGCAAATGTCATATGAACCGGCCAGCGCCATCCGGATCCCTTCCTCGCTGTCTTCGACACAGTCCACAAAGTGGCCGGAGTCCGCCAGGAAATCCGCCAACAGATCGCGTATCACCTGGGAATCGTCTATGACCAGTATTCGTGCCATACGCTGCTCTCACGTCCTGATCGCGTTGCTGACGGTTTGGAGCAGTTCTTTGATGCTGAACGGCTTCGACAGGAACGCGCAGGCGCCGTTATGGACCGACTGGCTGACAGTGGACAAACTCGAATACCCGGAGATCACGACGACCTTCGCGCCGGGATAGGTATCGCGCGCGAACTTGACAACTTCTTCTCCGGGGACGCCAGGCATCCGCAGATCGGTGATCACCAGATCGTAGCGTTGGGATCTGAGCTTCTTGATCGCCTCGACTCCGTCGCAGGCAACCGTCACCTGATAATCCTCGAGAACTTCGGAAAGAAAGTCGCGTATGATCTCTTCATCATCCACGACCAGGATAGTCTGCTTAGCGTTTTCGCTCATTGCTTCGGTACCGTAACGTCCTATTGTCCAAAACTATAGTTGGCTTCCTTCCTGTTATCGGAATCGGTCTCCGGTTTCTGCACCGGCAAAACAACAGTAAAGGTCGATCCCGCGCCAACTTCAGACGTGACAGTAATTTCGCCACCATGTTCTTTGACGATCCCATAACTGACCGACAGCCCCAGGCCGGTTCCTTTGCCTATTTCTTTGGTGGTAAAGAACGGCTCGAAGATCTTCTTCAGGTTCTCATCCTTGATGCCGTGACCATGATCTTTGAACATCAGCTCGACCGCGCCGCCAAACTCGCCAAGCGCAGGGCTGTAGCGCGAAGTGATCACGATCAACGCGCCAGGCTTCGACGCGTGCATGGCGTTAATGATCAGGTTGGTGAATACCTGTTGAAGCTGACCAATATTCCCCTGTATATGCGGGAGCTTGGGATCAAGCTGGACATCAAGTTCGATCTGGCTGAGATGCAACTGGTGAGCGACAAAGCTCAAGGTTTCCTCGATCGCCTTATTGACATCGACATCCGCGAAATCAACGGTTCGGGACGAACGCGAGAACTTGAGCAGATTCTGGACGATGGTCTTGCAGCGACGAGCCTGGGTCTCGATGTCGGAGACGTACCGGATGTAACTCTGGATCTCCTTGGCGGTGGTTTTCTCCGGGATGTTCTTGTTCAGTTTTTCGAGCGTGAACTGAGCGTAGCCCAGGATGCCGCCAAGCGGGTTATTCAACTCATGCGCCACGCCGGCGGCAAGCTGGCCGATGGCGCTCATCTTCTCTGACTGGATCAACTGCGCCTGCGCTTCTTCCAACTGCAGGGTTCGCTCGATTATCTTTTCTTCCAGATTGCGATTGTATTGCTCCACCTCGTCGCGCGACTGCTTGAGCGATTCGATCATCCGGTTGAAAGTGTCCGCCAGGTGTCCGATCTCGTCGCGCTGGGTGATGTTCACGCGCTGGGTCAGGTCGCCCTTACTGACCTGATCGGTGACATCCACGAGTACGCGAACCGGCCGGGTGATGGCCCCGACAATAAACGCGAGCAAGAGGATGGTGCCAACCAGCACGACCAGGGTAAAGAGGTAGGCCGCGAATTTTGCCTCGAAGATCGCCTGATTGACCTTGTCGAGCGACAACCCGAGCTCAATATGGCCGATCACCTCTCGTTCGGTCGCGGCGTCGAGACCGCCGGTAATGCCGAGATTCTCCGTGCTGAACGCCTGCTTAAACGTGACGACCGGCATACTGAGCACCAGATATTCCTCGCCGTCGCTGCCGTTGCTGAGTTCAACCGCAATGGAGTCATGCACCGGTGAATTGGAGGACTTCCTGTGCAGACCCGCCGTGACCATGGTTGATTCATGGAGTTCCGCCAGAGTGGCGCCGTCAGTGTTGGAGATCACCACGTATTTCACCGACTCAAACTGCGCCGGCGTCTTGAGCAGTTCATCCAGTTCATATTTGTTGCCGAACAGCACGCCTGATTCGGCGTTGATCGCCAACATCCGGAGCATGGTCCGTCCGCTGGCCTCCAATTCCTGAATGTATCCGGCCGATTGCCGGTCGATCAGGTAGCCGGAAATGAGCAGAAGGCTGACCGCGATGATCAAAGAGATCGGCAGGACGATCTTTAGCCGCAGGCTGGCTCGGAAGAGTTTTCCAAGAAGGCTCATCGGTAGACCTCCTTGGCGACCGCGACCAGGTCGCTGGGCATGGCGATGTTGATGTGTTGCGCGGTCTTTTCGTTGTAATGAAACCAGATGATGTCCGGAGTCGTCACACTGACGTTTCCGGGCTCTGCCCCTTTAAGGATCTGGCTGGCTATCTCTCCTGCCTGGCGGCCGACTGCTTTATAATCGAAGTCGAGGGCGAAAAGCGCGCCTGACTCCACCACATTTCGGGAGAACCCCATTAACGGAATGCCGCGCCGGAGCGCGTTAAGCAGAATGAACTTGGTTGCTTGGGGACTAAACAGGTTCGGGTCGGCCAGCGACCATATCCCCTGCACGACCCTGCTCAAAGAGTCAAACGCCGCCGGGAGTTCCTTCTCGCCCGAGACTTTGATGGAGACCAGATCCAGCCCCAGCCCTTTGGCGACCTGCTTTGCCTGGGGGATCAACGCCTCAGTATTCGATGTATAGAGCACGCCGATAGTCCGCAACTTCGGCACGATCATCTTGAAATAGTCGAATTGCGTTTTGGGGGGGATACTCAGCGACGCGCCGGTGATGTTTCCGCCCGGTCGATTGAAAGACTCCACAAAGCCGGAAACGATCGGATACATCACCGACGAAAAGACAATAGGAACATCGCGGAAGTTCTTCCTGGCGAACTCTGTCGCCGCCGTACCGGTGGCGAGGATAAGCGATGGTTTAAGCGCGCGGAGTGAATCAAGATCTGTTGTTGGACTGCCGTTGGCGAGCGAGATCAAGTGTTCGGAGAAGACGACCTGGGGGAAGGCGTTTTTGATAATGCTTTTCGCACCGCTAACGCTCCGCTGCGTAGAGGTAAGAGTATCGGTAGTGATGATAGCGACTTTCTGCGCGAACGTCGTGGAGGATACGCACAACGCACCCAGCACGATCATGCCACACAGCCAGCGCCGTGTAAATGAAGTCAGCACTTCACGATTCTTTCTGTCTTCTCGCCCGTAACTATCACTGGTAACGCAAGATAGCCGTTCCCAACGTGATGATTCTTGCTCGTACTGTTCCATTATCGGGCTGAAGGGGGAAAACTTAACGGAGGGAACCTCCTTTCGCCGACAATCTTATGGTTCAGGTGGTCAAGTTTTCAGCCGCTGTTCCGATACTAACCATCAGGATCTCAACCATTCGATGGACTCGTGTTTTATGATGAGAGGATGTTACACATCTAAGTGGAAGGATGAGGGAGGACCAGCCGTGAACGCTTGGTCGCGACGCAGACGCGTCATTCTCATGCTGTTGGCCGCGACCGTTTGTGCCGCGCTGTCAGCATACGCCGGCGTCACCGGCAAGATCTCCGGTGTGGTGTCGGATGCCGAATCAGACGAACCGCTGGTGGGGGCAACCGTTCGCGTACTGGGTACCGATCTGGTCGCCACGACCGATGACGAGGGGGAGTACTTCATCATTAATGTCCCCAGCGGCAAGTACGACATCTCGGTGACGCATGTGGGCTTCGAGCTTATCACCAAAAGGATGTTCGGGTGTTGCTCGATCTCACCACCCCGGTTGATTTCACCGTTCGTTCGATGGCGGTGCAGCTGGATCAGGAGATGGTGGTGTACGCTGAGGAACCGAAGATCCAGCGCGACCTGACGTCGTCGAAGATCATCTTCACTTCCGATCGATTGAGGAATATCCCCAATATCGTAACCGTCCAGTCGGTGCTGAGCAATTATCCTGGCGTGCTGATGGACAAGAATGACGATATGCACGTGCGCGGCGGCCGCTCCGGCCAGGTAGCGTACTATTATGACGGTTTCTCGATCATGGATCCGTTCGTGTCGGGGACCGGCATCCGCATTTTGCCGTCCGCGCTGGAAGAGTTGTCCCTGACGTCGGGAGGCTTTACCGCGGAGTACGGTGAAGCGTTGTCGGGCGTGGTGAGCGCGGTGACTCCTGAGGGTGGCACCGAGTACCATGGTCGAATACGTACCTATCAGGGCGCAACGCATTCCTATGATGTCAATACCGGCAGCTGGGGAGGACTTGAGTTCATCAAGAATCGCTCGGCGAGTTTTACGTTCTCCGGACCAGTGCCATCGTTTGATGGCCGGAAATTCAACTTCTTTGTCGCGGGCGAGTACCTGCGGGACAACAGTTCGTTGCCACATAATATGACGATCTCTTACAGCGGTACCGCCAAACTGGCGATGCAGCCGCTGCCCAGAATGAAGATTCTTGCCAACGCGAAGTACTATGACGCGTTCGGCGATACCTACGACCATCGCGATGTCAACAATCGTTCCTACGATTTCAACCTGGACGGCCTGCCGTCGTTTGAAAAGAACGCCTACCTGCTCGGCCTGTCCAACAACTGGAATCTGACCGAACGCTCGATACTTTCCGGGTCGTTCAGCCGGTTCCGTACGAACACCAAGGTGGCGCCCCACAGTCTTCTGGATAAGCACTGGTCTGAGTGGCCGGGGTACTCCGAGGACGAGGATGGCAACTACAACGGCACTATCCACACGGATAATTACCTGAATAATCCTGATTATAATGACCCGTACGAGGCGATCGGCTTCGCCACGGGGGATGACTTCAATCCTTCATATCTCTGGCGCGAGGCCGCCTATAGTTCGGTTTCGCTCAGTTACTTGAGCCAGGTCACCAAGACCAACCAGTTCAAGGTGGGCGCGGAATACACGCGCTACGATATAGACTGGGATCAGAAACAATTTTATAACACCAATCCGTATGGCGAGACGTACCAGTCTCAGCCGACCTACGCGTCGGCGTACATCCAGGACAAGCTGGAGTATGATGACTTTGTCATAAACATGGGACTCCGCTACGACTATCGGAACGCGGATATTTCCTACAACTATACGCCGGATGAATTGACCGCGGCCTATCGTGAAGCCAAGTCGATAAGCCGGATCTCTCCGCGCCTTGGCGTATCGTTCCCCATCTCCGATCGCTCGGTGATGCATTTCAACTACGGGACCTATTACCAGGCGCCGCGTTTCACCTATCTGTACACCAATCTGCAGGGGGATCTGTCAACCGGTTATCCGCTGTTGGGTAACCCGGATCTCGCGCCGGAGCAAACGATCGCCTATGAACTGGGTCTCGACCATATGATCAACGATGGACTTCGCTTCGACGTAACCGCCTATTACAAGGATATCACCGACCTGGTAACCACGCGAGAGGCGCTCAAATACGCCGGACGCACGGTCACCAAGTTTGACAACGATGATTATGGTTCGGTCAAGGGATTTGATGTCGCTCTCGACAAACTCCCGATGAAAGGTTATGTCAGCGCGTCGCTGGCCTACTCTTACATGATAGCGATGGGGAACGGTTCGAGCGCGACCGAACCGTACTATACCTACCTGACCTCCAACGAGGATACCCTCGCTCCGGTCAAAGAGTACCGGCTGGATTTCGATCAGCGGCATACCGTAACCGCCGTTCTCGACTTCCGTGTGCCGTCGGAGTGGAAAGGGAAGGTCTTCGGCCTGACTGTCCCCGGCAATTGGGGCGTCAATATGGTCGGCTATTACGGCTCGGGTCTGCCCTATACCAAGACCGATTCGCTGGGGAACCGGTATGGCGAACGGAACGAAGGTCGACTCCCGGCCAATTACAGCGTCGATATGCGGTTTAACAAGGATTTCCAGATCGGCTCGAAGAGGAACGTGCTGTCGTTTTTCATCGAAGTTGATAATCTCTTTAATAAGAAGAACGTGCTGAACGTGTACACGCATACAGGTCAGCCGGATAACGACAATCGCCGCTACGCGGGATCGCTTTCCACCAGCCAGGAAGAATTGTCGCGGCTCGACCATCTGTACGATCACGATCCGCAGAACTTTGCGCCACCCCGGACTATCCGCACCGGATTAGAGTTTGGGTTCTAACCGGAGGGTGAACGACGATGAACCAGACAAAGACAAATAAACTGTTTTCGGTGATCGCCATCTCGCTCCTGCTGGCGGGCACGAGCATGGCGATCTCGCCGGAGGCGGTGCGGCAACTGCCGAAGACCGCCAACACCACCAACGTCGCGCAGACACCGGCCCCCGCCACGATCGACCAGATCCTTCATGGCATGGGGAATATTGTCACCACCATTGACAACGCGGGATATGTCGGCGGCTACAGTTATTACGGACTTCCGTCAGGTGAATGGCCGCGCAATTCGGGCCATGATTATCTCGCGGAGATCAAATACTGGATGGGTGGAATAGCCCCCACTGGTGACACGCTGGTTGCCAATACCTGGGACGAATTCCAGGCCGAAGAGATGATTGCGTCGGGCTCAGAAGCCTACAAGATACTCTTGTCAACAGATACTACGCGCTTCTATCTCTACGACCCCACAGACACGGTTGGATTGGGGAAGGGGAATCCGGCGTTCGGATGGCGTGTGTATGATCCGGAAACGGAGAGCTACACGTACGCGGAAAACTTCAATCCGCTCGATTCGACGTTTTACGCCGGTGGGCCGCTCGCGCTCCAGCAGTCACACTATGTCTTTAATGACGCCGCCGGCGGTGCGTCGCTGATGGGCCTGCGGGTCACGCATTCCATGTTGCAGTGGAACTACTGCTACAACGAAGATATCACCTTCTGCATTCTCGAGATCAAGAATACCTCGGCGAATGACTACACCAATTTCACGTTTGGCCTGTATGCCGACCTCGATGTCGGCGGCCCGGATGGAACTGGTGAGAATGGCCGACTGGGAGATGTTGTCGGGTACGATGTTGCCGAGAACCTGGCCTGGACCTACGATCTGGACGGCTACGATCCGGGCTGGGGCCCCAACGTGACCACCGGATATATGGGGACCAAACTCCTCGAAACGCCGGACAATATCGGCATGACCGGTCTCCGTACCGGCGAGTGGGAGCAGGTTCCGACAGATTTCCCGACTGATGACATTCCGCGATTCGAATTGATGAACGAGGCGGTGTTCGACCCGATACTCCCACCAACTGATCAATACTATATCCAGTGCACACGGGGGATCGATCTGACGGCCGGCAAGACGGTTCGCGTCGTTTACGCGCTGGTGGCCGGAGCGGATGAGACCGCGATGCGCGCCAATGCCGACCGCGCCCAGGCGCTCTACAACAGCTACTTTGTCGGCCCACAGCCGCCGGTCGCGCCCACGGTGGAAGTTCGCGCCGGTGACCGCAAAGTGTATATCTCCTGGAGCGACACATCCGAAGTTTCGGTCGATCCGCTTTCAGGCGCGCTCGACTTCAGCGGCTACAAACTCTATCGGAGCGACAATCAGGGGAAGACCTGGGGGCAGACGATCTACTCCACAGGGAATAGCTGTTTGACCACTGATTACCGGGCGATCGCGACTTTCCGGGTCGAAGAAGCGGGTGATCCGATCCCCCATAGCTACATCGACACAGGGCTATACAACGGCATCGAATATTGGTACTGCCTCAGCGCGTTTGATCTGGGCGATTCGACCGTACCGGTTGACGTGCTCCAAAACGGCTTTGGTACACCTGATGTCGCCAATAACGTCGTCAAGGTGACGCCGTCAAAGGACCCGGCAGGTTACTTTGAGGCCGCGGCGACGGTCACCCGGACATATTCTGGGAATGGTTCCGCCTCGGAGGGTTCGGTGTATCCAATTGTCTTTAATCGCGATTCGTTACTCGGTGCCGATTATCAGGTCGTCTTTGAGGACATTCCTCAACGCACCTACTGGCACCTGATAAACGTAACTACCGGCGACACACTTTTGGTGAACCAGACCCGTGTCGAAGGCGACCCAGGCCTGTATGACATAGCGGAAGGTCTTCGGGTGGTCGTCCGCGACGGCGACCGCGAACCGCGCTCAACCGCGCAGACCGCGTTTGCCGGCCCGGATACAACGCTCGCGATCCTGACATGGTACGGACCGTCGATACCGAACTTCACCGGCAATCCCGCCAACGCGTATGGTGGACAGCATTTCCGTTCAACCTTTGAATTACGCTACACCGGCAATGTAACCGTCTCGCCTTCAGTGATCGAATATTGGACGGCCGACCCGCGCCGCTACGACGTTCCGTTCGAGGTGTGGAATACCACGACCAATGAACGGGTGTCGATCGCGGTGTACGATCTGGACGATGACGGGCTTTATCAGCCGTACGACCTGATCACGATAGTGAACTATCCGTACAACGCTACCGGCGACCTGACGGGTGACGCGTTTCCGTTCTACTATAGCTGGATGTTTGACTTTGATGAAGTGTCGTACGCTCCGGCTGTCGGGGATGTTTATACCGTCGAGGGAGCGCCGCTGAATGGTCCGGATGATCTGTTCGCGTTCAAAATTGACGGCATCGATCGGGTGGATGCGGCCAACGATCTGGCGAAGATCAAAGTCGTGCCCGACCCGTATTTTGCCCAGTACTCGGCGCGAGTCGAGACCGGCGAAGGGGAATCGATCATTGAGTTCCAGAATGTGCCGGACAAGTGCACTATCCGCATCTACACGCTGGGAGGAGATCTGGTGCAGACACTGCAGCATACCGCCGGTACCGGTACCGCCCGCTGGGATCTGTTGTCATCCAATCAACAGCAGGTGGCCTCCGGCATATACATCTTCCACGTTGAATCTCCGTATGGCGAGCGGTTGGGTCGATTCGCCATCATAAAGTAGAGGAGGCCGCAGTGAAAAGGATAATGACCATTATTCTGATCGCGGGGCTGGTAAGCAGCGCCTCCGCGGAGTTCTCCAAAGTGGGCTCGACCGGCGCGCAGTTCCTGAAGATCGGCGTTGGCTCGCGCTACCAGGCGATGGGTGAGGCGTCCGTTGCGACGGTCAACGATGTCTATTCCATGTTTTGGAATCCTGCGGGTCTGGCTTCGATAGAGCGCGGTGAGATAGGGTTCACCAACGTGAACTGGGTGCTCGATATCGATCTGAACTATATCGGCTTCGCGAAATACTTTGACGGGATCGGAACGTTTGGCGCCTCCGCGACCGTCCTTTCAATGGATAAGCAGGAGATCACAACGTTCGAAAATCAGGATGGTACCGGCAACTTTTATACGGCATCGTCATACGCCATTGGACTCTCCTATGCCCGTCAGTTGACGACCAAGTTTTCCTTTGGCGCGACAGTCAAGTATGTCGGCGAGAAGATACATCTGGAGAACGCTGAAGGCTTCGGATTTGATTTTGGCACCATTCTTTATACCGGCTTCCGATCTTTGCGACTCGGCATGAGCATTTCGAATATGGGTCCCGAGTTGAAGTTTGAAGGGCCGGACTTGAATGTCAGTTATGACCCCCAGCAGGGGCAGGGGGCAAACTCCGGCGTCGGCGCCAGCCTTAGAACCTCAGGCTACGATATGCCGATGACTTTCCGAGTTGGCATGGCGTACGACCTGGCAGTCGGCCCGAAAGGGAATCTATTGCTCTCCGCGGAACTGAAACATCCCTCGGACAACGTCGAGCAAGGCGCCCTGGGGGCGGAGTTCGGATTCGCGGATCAGTTTTTCCTCAGGGGCGGCTACAAGCTCAATTACGAGGAAGAGACGGTTTCACTGGGCGGCGGCCTGAAGGCCAATGTCACAGAGAACACCCGTTTGTTGATCGATTATTCCTGGCAGGATTTCGGTCGTTTGGAAGCAACCCAGCGATTCTCTGTTGGGTTCACTTTCTGACCTGATTTGCTCCCTTTACATGGAAAGCCCCGACCTCGGGGCTTTTTTTTCGGCGCGGCTGGACTTGCACGGTAAAATCGTTATATTTGACCGCCAATATAGATAAACCAAGGACCCGTATGAGGCTATCCCTGAAGCACGCCATCGTTAACGCACTCATCTGTTTTAGCATTCTGTTCCTGGCCGTCTCTTCTCGGGCCGAAGAGAACGCCATCCAGGCGCTTCAGTATTACTTTGACCTGCTTTCCTCGGAGAACTATGAGTCGGCGGCGATGCTTTGGTCCCCGGCCGCCCAGGAGCGCTCCAGCCGTTTCAGGATCAACTATACCGATATTCCGATCAGGGTTGACGCTACTTCCCCGGTAGTCCGGAATCTCCCCACGATGCGCTACCATATCACTCCCGCGGCCAAACAGGCGGTCAGCCTTGAGGATAATGGCCGGGTCATGCAGATGGAGTACTCGAGCATTGTCAGCGACCAACTGGTCCGGTGGCCCTATTACGCCGAGCGCCAGGGAGAGTATTACCAATTTATTTATCCCCAGGATTTCTATACAGCGGCATGGCCGATAGTCGAGAGCAAGTATTTCCGCATTCACGCGCATCCCGATAAGCAGGTCTATCTCAATCCTGCCGCGCTTGAAGAAGCGGATAGGTTTGTGGAGCGGCTCTGCGATTCATTGAAGATCGATAAAGCCGTCCGGGCGACCATGGCCGGATCGCGGATAGAATACTTCTTCTGCGACTCTGATTCAACCGTCGCGGTGATTACCGGTCAGCGCACCAAGGGGATGCTGGATCTCGCTTCCAACGATATCATCTCCGCCGATTTCCCGCACTTTCACGAAGTCGCCCACCTGTTGATAAACATCTCGCTCAAAGAGATACCACTGCAGACCTTGCCGCTTCTCCGGGAGGGATTTGCCGTACGCGAAGGCGGACGGTGGGGGAAGCGGGCCACCGCGCTGCTTGATCTCGGCGTGTATCTCTACAAAGAGAAGCTGGTCGAGTTGGATTCGATACTAACGGCAGAGGCGTTCGAATCATCCGCCGGGGCCGATATCGCCTACCCTGTGGCCGGTCTGTTTGTGTCCTATGTGATAGAAAAGGCGACACTTCCAGGGTTCTGGAAACTATATCGTGAACTTTCGTTCACTGATCTAACGCTGGACACTCTTGGCCATCTCGCGATACGCCGCAAACTGGTTGCGGCCACCGGCGTCGCCGATTGGAACGCGATGTTGGAAGACTTCAGTGCCTACCTCGATCGCGTGAGTGACGCTGTCGCGGTCGCAAGAGCGGGTAATGCCGATGGGACCAAAGAAGTCGCCAATGGCGGCAACTTCAAGGTATCGCAGAGCAAGGAATGGGTCTGTTTTGAGTTCAAAGGGGACACCGGTGCGGTTCATGGGAATATGCTCTTCCAGAAAGACGCGCGGCTCGCGGGCGGACGCTCTCATTTGTTCGAGGAGCAATATGGCCTTGGTCAGACCTTTGAGGGTTACCGCTATGGCGTTCGGTTCGACCAGAACGAAGCGGGTCTCTATGATTACGCAACGAATGAACTGGTCGCCAAATATATCTGGGGGATCAATCCATCGGCCGACTATTTTGATGAGACGAACCGGGTCATCCGGATCCGCTTCCGCGCCGAACTTCTCAAGAACGTCTTCGCCAGGAAACCGGCGATGCAGCTGCTGGCGATGTAAGGTCGGGCTTGACCACCCCCGACAAAGTCAATACCATAGGGCTTCCCGCCGCCTCTCGCGGAGTTTGCTGACGAGGCGCGTTATCTTAACCGGTCAATTGAAAGAGCACGAGTGCCACAGTACGATTTTGATCTGGTAGTCATTGGGTCCGGTCCGGCTGGAGAGAAAGCCGCGATCGAAGCCTCCAAAATGAACAGGACCGCCGCGATCATAGAGCGGAAGTCTGTTCAGGGTGGGGTCTGCCTCCATACCGGCACGATTCCGTCGAAGACCCTGCGCGAAACGGCAATGTATATAGCCGGCCTGCGCCAACGCACCGCTTACGGCCTGCTTGGCGGAATTCGCTCCGACCTTTCCATCCGCGAACTGATGCACCGCAAAGATCAGGTGGTCCTGCAGGAGCTGGATGTCATCCAGCAGAATATGGCGCAGCATCGGATCTCCGTAATCCAGGGGACCGGCATGATCACTGATCCGCACACGGTGCTGGTGTCGCAGGATGGTTCATCCAATCGGATCGTCACGGCGCACACGATCATCATTTCGACCGGAACGCATTCGTATCACCCGCCGCATGTTCCCTTCGACCACAAATTCATTTACGACGCGGAGACGATCATCGATCTCGATGTGTTGCCCCGTACCATGACCATAGTCGGCGGCGGCGTGATCGGCTGCGAGTACGCGTCGATCTTTACTCATCTCGGCGTCAAGGTCACGATCATCGACCCGCGCAAGAAGCTGCTGTCATTTCTCGACCATGAAATAGCGGACGCGCTGGTTTACCTGATGCGGAAGTATGGCATAACCCTTATGCTCGGTGATTCCGCAGAGGCGATCGCGGTGGAAAACGGCCAGGTGGCGACAACGACCAGGGCGGGGCGCAAAGTGGCGGCGGATCGCTTGCTTTACGCCGCCGGACGAACGGGGAATACCGAGAATCTTGGACTTGAGGCGCTGGGGATTGAGACCGATGAACGGGGGCAGATAAAAGTTGATGAGCGCTACCGTACATCCGTTCCTTCGGTTTATGCGGTCGGTGATGTCATCGGGTTCCCGTCGCTGGCTTCGGTCTCGATGGATCAGGGGCGCCTTGCCGCGATCCATGCGTTTCACAGCGACAACGTGTCATGCCTGAACACCTTGCTCCCCTTTGGGATCTACACTATCCCTGAAGTATCGCTGGTCGGCGAGACTGAAGAATCGCTGACGGCTGACGGTCAGGAGTATGAGATAGGCGTTGCCCGATATTTCGAGTTGGCAAGAGGTCAGATAATCAACGATCACGACGGCATGCTTAAGCTGATCTTCAGTCCAAAGTCGAAACGGATCCTGGGTGTGCATATCATCGGCGAGCGCGCCACTGAACTGATCCATATAGGTCAGGCGGTGATGACGCATGGCGGGACGCTGGATTATTTTGTCGATACCGTTTTCAACTATCCCACTCTGGCGGAAGCATACAAAGTGGCCGGGATGGACGGTTTCGCTCGGCTGCGCTACCGCACCTGATCACTCTTCGGGGAGCGGCTGGGGGTTTTTGAGGGCGTTGACCCGCTCCTGGATCTTGGGAGATTCCGGCTCGTTCGGGGCTAACTCCAAAAACGTTTCATAAAGCTGTATAGCCAACGCGTTATTCCTCCCGCGATCGGCAAGGAAGCCCTTGATCAGGTAGGGGAAGGGGAGGAGGGAATCTCTTTCCAACAGTTCATCCGCCATCACTTCGGCCGCGACGAGATCATTCGCGCGATAGAGGATGATCATCCGGTCAGTGCGAATGTCGATATCTCCAGGCGCGATATTTTCGGCGATGGCCACCGCGCGCACCGCGTTGGTCCAATCCTGTACGTCGCGGTAATAGCTGTACAGGTTAACATGATGTGTTCGCTTGAAAGGCTCAAGCATGAGGCAGGTGTCGATATGCGCTTTCGCCACTTGATACCGGCCAAGCGACATCTGGTTCACCGCCAGCATCGCGCGCGGCTCGGTCCAAAGGGGGTACTTGGTGACGATCTTAAATTGTTCCTCCGCGGCCGCGGCGTAATTGCCGTTCAATCGAAGGTTATCCGAACCTCGCAACAGGAAATAGTCGGGCGACTTGGCGGGCAAAGATGATTCCCATCGACGGGCGTTATCAAATTCCTTTTTCTGGAAGTAGGCGTCGCGGAATGAAAAGCTGGCTGGAATGTAGTATTCGCCGTGTCGATCCAAATAGGGGAGCGCGTATCTGTCCGCCAGCTCGATCGAATGATATACCGGCACTATAGCGAGAAAGACGGCTACGCAGGAGACGGCGGCGAGCGGGAGTAACTTCGATGGTCCAGTGTCATGCTTGGCCCGCAGGGCTAACAACAGAGCCAGGAGCGCGCCGATCGGCGCGAGATACGCCATAAGTCGCGGAGCGTCCAGCAGAATAGAATGAACCGGGTCAAGGATGAAGGTTGCGGCCAAACCGCCAAGCGTGACGATGATCAGCGCGGTCACGGCCGGATCGATCGACCTGGATCGCAGGTGTTCCCAGCCGAGGTATTTCACGACTGCAATAAGTGGCGCGCCGAGAAACAGCAGTTGCAGCCAATCAACCAGGTGCCTCACTGAAAAGAGTCCGTAATCCAGAAACGGCCTTTTGCTTGCGGGGAACAGCAGCATCGACGCGAGTTCAAGAGAGTGTCCCGCGCGTGAATACAGCACCATGACGATCATGCTCAAGGCGACCACGCCAATGACCATCGGCAATAGCGAGCGCCTGGATCTACGAAGGAAATAATGCGCGGCCAACGCGAGCGCGGCGGGGAGCAGGATAACCAGCGATAAAAGAACTGCC
>JAMPYH010000237.1 GCA_023700785.1 Candidatus Zixiibacteriota bacterium | reverse complement strand
CGGCGAAGAAAACGACATAACGATCGATCAGCTCGAGGGTGATAACCAGGAGTTCGTGCAGGATTGCTCGGTCTGCTGCCGTCCCAACGTCATTATCGCGCGGTTCAATTATCACTCCAATGAATTCGACCTCGAGGTATATCAGGAAGATGTAGGGTAAGCGGCATGTCCGGGCCGGGACGCACCGCCGCTGGACTTTTCGCCGCCGCCGCGCTGGTCAGGCTCGGCTTCTGGTTCTTCTCGGGTTACACCGCCGACGACGCGTTCATCACTTTTCGTTACGCCGAAAATCTCGCCTCCGGAAACGGTTTCGTCTATAACCCGGGCGAACGGGTCCTGGGGACCACTACGCCGCTTTTCACGCTCCTGCTCGCTATTACCACCCTGCTCCGGATCCCGATCATCTACGCCGCGCTGATCATTTCGCTGGTCGCGTCGGGGTTAACTGTTGTGTATCTTTATAAGTTCTCCCGCGCGCTCCGCTTCACGCATTTCGCGATCCTCCCCGCGCTGCTGTATATCGCCTGGCCGAGGTCGATCACGACCGATATCAGCGGAATGGAATCCGCGCTCTTCACTCTTTTTGTCACCGCGGCGTTTTACTACCAGCATAAACGGCAGGAGGTCTATGCGCTTGGGCTGGCCACGCTGGCGACAGTCACGCGCCCGGAAGGGCTCGGGCTTCTTGGATTGCTGCTGGTTTATAACCTCTATCGGGATCGATCGCTCTGGCTCCGCTACCTGATCACACCGCTGATCATCCTCGGCCCCTGGCTGATCTTCGCCTGGTTCTATTTCGGCTCGCCGATCCCGAACTCTGTGGTCGCCAAGCTTGCCCTGTATAGTCGGTTCGGAACCATGCCGCCGTTGGAGGCTTTTTCGTATCTGTTCGGCCTCCACACGCTGCTGGGCTGGCTGATCCTTCCGCTCTTTCCGCTGGGTGTCTGGATAATTGACAAAAAACAGAACGCCGGGCGGCTTGAAGCGACCTGGATCGTGGCGACCCTGTTGTTCTACACCTTCAGCCGGACACATATTTTCCACTGGTATATCACCCCGATCTACCCGGTGATGATGCTCTTTGTGGCCGCCGGGATACAGTACTTGCTGGAGCTGTTACGTATGCCGAGCAGCCGAGTAAGAGTTTTGAATACCGCGGCTGCGCTGTTGATCCTCGCCGGACTTTCGGTCGGTATCTACCGACAGGCTCTCTATTACAAGGATTACCAAACTACTTTGGAGCAGATCCATCGCGCGATCGGGCATTTTCTCCATGCCGAAACTGAACCCGACGCCCGTGTCGCCGCGGAAGATATCGGCTACATGGGGTATTACTCGAAACGTCGCATCCTTGACCGGGATGGTCTGGTCTCGCCGGAAGCGATACCGTACAATCGAGACGGCCGCTACCTTGACCTGTTGACCGAACAGCGTCCGGACTATCTGGTCGCCGCGCTCGTCAGCTCCACGACGCCTTTCATGGAGGACCAGCGGTTTACTTTAGCGTTTGAGGAACTAAAGCGATTTCCCTATCGTACGCAGGAGTACAGGGTTTATAAACGTCGCTCATAAGCGCAATTCTACATAGGGGTATTCGATGAGATCTTCCATTCAGATCCGACGCGCTCGCGAGGAGGATGTTCTGCCGGCGATGGTGATGGTGATGAAAACACTCAATCACCTCCGGAAAAAGCACCAGATGAAGCCGATCAGGGTTCGATTGAATGAACTTCCGCCGATACAGAAACATACGTATGAAACCGACCCAAAGACCACTTTTTGCGCCTGGCGAGGGAATAAGATAGTTGGCTTCACGCAGGCGCTGAATCGCCGCAATCAATGGTATCTCGCCTATTTATTCATCGATCCGTCGGTACAGGATAAGGGGGTCGGCCGCAAGTTGCTCGAGAAAGTCTGGCGGGACGGCATGAATGTCAGTCACGCGCTCTGCACATTCTCTTACAACATGCAGGCGGTCGGCATCTACTCGCAATTCGGCATGGCGCCGCTGATGACGCTCGCCTGGATGGGCGGCACGCCGGGAAAATTCAAAATGCCGAAACCGACAAATCTCGCGGTGAGCGGCAGACTCTCAGCCGAAGATATCCGCTGGATAAATACGCTCGAAGCAAAGATCCGTGGTTACAGCCATCCGGAAGAATGGTCGTTCTGGACCACCAACGAGCATTTCGCTCCGTACATCTTCCGCGACAAGGGGAAACGGGTTGGCTACGGCCTCATCTATAAAAAGATGGGGATCGGGCCGATCGGCGCGATCGACAATAAGTACACGGTCAAGATCGCCGCGGAATTGATTCGGCGCACCGATCCGCCAAAGAAGGAAGATATCAGTATCTGGACGCCGACCCATAATCTGGCGCTGTACCAGTTCCTCATAAAGTCCGGCTTCCGGCTAGGGGAGCTGGCGGTTTTTATGTCCGATGCTCCGTACGCCGATTTCCAGCGCTATCTGCCGACCCATCTGGCGATCTTTTAGCGATGTTTGGCGCTGTCCGGCGGCGGCTATCCTGTTGCCGGACTTGCGGAATAATAGGATTAACTTACCCACATTAATACCGGAGCAAACTGGTCGAAGTTGTTGTAGCCCAAAGAGAACAACTCCGGTTTGCATATCCCCAATCTCACATATTTCTGTTGTCGCGCGAACTGAACTGTTATATTCGGACGTGATTACCAAAAAGACTGAGTATGCTATTCGCGCGCTGTGGGAGTTGGCACACAACCCCAGTGATCTCGCGACCGCTAATCAGATCGCGCACCGTCAGGATATCCCGCCGAAATATCTTCCGCAGATCATCTCGGAGCTCAGTCGCGCGGGATTGTTGCTTTCGGTTCGCGGTTACGGCGGCGGCGTCAAGTTGAGTCGGCCCCCACGCGAAATCTCGTTGCTGCAAATTATCGAGGCGATGCAGGGAAAATTGACTATGTTTGAATGCCAGGTTGGCGAGTACGAATGTATCAATCTCCCCAACTGCGAACTGCAGGGCACCTATGGGAAAGCCCAGTCCGCCATCGAACGGGTCTTCCGGGAAACAAAACTCTCGGACATCCGGTTAAAGCAGCAGACGAGAGGACGCGATGCTCACTAAAGAAGCAGTACTTCATATCCTTAGCGGGATCGATGATCCCGAACTGAAGAAGCCGCTGACCGAACTTGATATGGTCAAGTTCGTGCAGATAGACGGCGGCGATGTCACGGTCGGGATCACCCTGACGGTGCCCGGTTGCCCGCTCAAAGAGAAGATCACCCAGGATGTTACTCGCGGCGTTGGCTTGATCCCCGAGGTCAAGTCGGTCAAGGTCGTTTTTGATGTGATGACCGACGAACAGCGTGCGAGACTTCGCGAAAAGCTCGGCCATGGCCGCGCGCCGGGCCGGGAACCGGTCACCATTGTCAATTTCGCGAAACGATTTATCGCGGTCTCCTCCGGTAAAGGGGGAGTCGGGAAATCAACCGTCACCACCAATCTCGCCGTCGCGCTCGCGCGAATGGGAAAAAAAGTCGGACTGCTCGACGCTGACGTGTATGGGTTCTCTATCCCGCGTATGCTCGGCGTGCATGGCCAGCCGACCATAATAGATGACAAGATCATCCCGCTGCGCAAAGGGGACAACCTTCAGGTCGTCTCGATGGGATTTTTTGTCAATGAAGATGACCCGGTCATCTGGCGCGGGCCGATGCTCCATAAGGCGATCAATCAGTTTCTGACCGATGTTATGTGGGACGATCTCGACTATCTCTTTTTGGATCTTCCGCCGGGAACCGGCGATGTGACCCTGACGATCGCGCAGGCGATACCGGCCGCGGAGCTTCTGGTCATCACCACCCCGCAGGCGACCGCGACCCATGTCGCCGGACGAGTCGCGAAACTCGCCGAACGGACGCATTTGCGCGTGATCGGCGTGATCGAGAATATGGCGTATTTTGAAAGCAATGGACATCGCGAATATATCTTCGGCAAGAACGGCGGCAAGGAATTAGCCAAACGTCTTAATGTTGAACTTCTCGGCGAGATCCCTTTGCAAATATCGATTCGCGAAGGCGCGGACTCCGGACGACCCGCCGCGCAGCACGGGGATGATACGCAGGTCCGGCTTTTCGAAGAGATCGCGAAGGCGGTGGAACGAACGGAATAGCGATAACCGTTTGTGATTCATCCCGCTTATCTATACGAGATTTAAAACGGCGGCGCGTGCGAGTCACGCGCCGTTGTCTTTTCCACGGTCTATTTTCCCTAAGGCCGTATCAGGCAAGCAATTCAAAATTCTGTTAATTATTTGTGAGCTGCTGCTTGACGGCTATCCACACGGCGTGATAATTACGCCACGATGAAAATAGTTGATTCGCATGATGTTAATCCGTGTGGACAATTTCCGGTTGCTCTGCTAAGCCCTTTT
This sequence comes from Candidatus Zixiibacteriota bacterium, assembly GCA_023700785.1. GTDB lineage: Bacteria > Zixibacteria > MSB-5A5 > GN15 > FEB-12 > FEB-12. The sequence continues at coordinate 195 of JAMPYH010000237.1, read as the reverse complement.
CTTTCAGAGCGATTTCCCAAGAGTTGATAACACTGACATGTTGATAGATATGTGGGTAACGGTGGGTAAGTCTCTCTGCCGTGGAGATAAACCGCTGTTTACGAAAGGATTTGAACAAATTATCCATGTTGATAACGCAGTGAAGGGGAACTGAAGTTTTGCTCGACAACATCAATAATTCACCGCAATGGTCCG
>JAMPYH010000236.1 GCA_023700785.1 Candidatus Zixiibacteriota bacterium | reverse complement strand
GCAATTCACGGTGCCGCTCTTCATGGAGCCGATCTGCGCGTACTCAATTTATGCCGATTCGACCTATGCCATGCTAAACGGCACCGACAAGGCGCAGATCAGCCCGACCCACTACGCTATGGCCACGACGATCGATCGCGACGGGATCAGCGTGACCGCAACTTCCATGCGATATCAGATTGAGCTGACGCCGGTACAGATGGTCCGATTGTCGCTGAACGAGCGATTGGCCGTGGATAGTATCAGGGACGGCTCGGGTCGAAGGGTAGAGTTCTATCGCTGGACCAACGAACGGTATCGCCACGAACCGCTGCTGGTGATCTTGCCGGAACCACTTTCGCAGGGCGCGACCGGAGAGCTGAAGTTCTACTATCATGGCGACATGATCAGGCGTCGGGTGGCCGACCTATACTCAGACATCGGCCACAACTGGTATCCGATCTATGACGACGGTTACACATCGCCGGCGACCTATTCAATGAGCTTTCGCTCTCCCGCCGATTACGGGCTGGTCGCCAGCGGCAGCCTGGTCAGTCACGAGATGCGCGGAGATACGGTGATCACCGGATGGACATCCGATTCGACCGTCTTTGGCGCCTCTTTCCTGATGGGGAAATTCACCCGCTACCAGTTCACGCTGGATAGTCTGCCGACAGTCGATGTTTATTTTTTGGAGAAACTACATCGGGACAGCACGGACAAGCTGGTGGAAGGCGCCGGAAAAGATAGTTTGAATGTCCTCGGATTCGACTACATGTCGGAAGTCGGCTCGCTCGGCCGGAATATGCATGAACAGGTCGCCAACGACCTGATCGCCGCGCTGCGTCTTTTTTCCGACCGCTTCGGAGCATTAAAGACAAGCCGCATTGCCGCGGCGGAACTTCTCGACACGACGGCGCGCGGCTTCTACGCCAAACGCTTCGGGTCGTCATCGCTTCCGGGAGTACGCTATTCCGATCAGAATGTCCGCAGTGATCGTTTCTCAGTTGAAAATATCGGACTCGATGAAGATACCATGGTGGCCGAACGATTCGATCTTGGCGGAAAGGATGTTACGTATCAGGCGCCGGTGTTTCCGGATCCAAGTTATCCGAACCTCGTCCCTTTGCGCTTCGAGACATTTCAGAAGGCTGACAAGTTCGGGCGCGAGGCACGTTACCGGGCGCACGGCGTCGCCGAACAATGGTTCGGCGAGCAGATCGCGCCACAGACCTACCATGACATCTGGCTGTCCGAGGGGATATCGGCATATTGCGCGCTCTTGTTTGTGCAGGCATCCCGGGGGAATGACCAGTTTCTCTATTGGCTGAACCAGCATCAGCGCGACCTGAATGCGCAGACATCGTTCATGTTCGGCAAGAGGCAGGATATCGGCGCTCTGGCGCTGGGGCCGCGCGCGGCGACCACGCTTTCTCGAGACGACTACGAACTGTTGGTATTCCGGAAGGCGCCGTATGTCGTTCACATGCTCCGGAATATGCTTCTCGATCTCGAAACCCTGGATGAATCTCGGTTCTTTAATCTGTTGCGCGACTACCTGGATACTTTCCGTGGGCGACGCGTCACGACATCGGATTTTCGCGCGATCGTCGAAAAACATACCGGCGTGAACATGGGCTGGTTTTTCGACCAGTGGGTCTATGGCACCGCGATACCCACGTACAAGTTCAGCTATAAGATCACGGACGATCCGTCCAAGGGATATTATGTGTCGATCAAGATCGAACAGAAGGATGTGCCCGGCGGGTTCAAGATGTATGTGCCGATCGAGATCGAGATGGAGAACGGCGACAAACAGTACGCGCGCGTCCTGGTTGACGGCCCGCTGTATGAGGAGCAACTTCCGATCTTCGCCAGTCGCCCCAAAAAGCTGAAGCTCAACCCCTTTAATTCAGTACTGGCCAGGGTGGAACAGTAAACGGGTCTGGGGACTCGACCCTGAAGCCGACGCAGATACCTTTATAGGTTTACTTGCCTAAGCCCAATTGGGACAACTCCATAGATGAGCGCAAAATGCGGACTCGAAGGTCGCCTTAGCGCTTGCCAGTCGATTCCGTTTGCATATATTCTCGGCATGTGAAAATCGTCACAGCCAAGGAGAACGCGATGGAGCATCGGATAGAAACTGACTCGATGGGGGAGATCAAGGTACCGTCGGACAAATATTACGGCGCGCAAACCGCCCGCTCATTATATCATTTCCGCATCGGCGGCGAACGGATGCCGCGCGAACTGATCCGCGCAATGGGGATCCTCAAAAAAGCCGCCGCCATCGTCAATATGGAACTGGGACTGCTCCCGAAAGATAAGGGAGACCTGATCGTCAAGGCCGCCGAGGAAGTCATCGCCGGAAAACTGGATGATCATTTTCCGCTGGTGATCTGGCAGACCGGCTCGGGTACCCAGTCCAACATGAACGCCAATGAAGTTATCTCCAATCGCGCGATCGAGATGGCCGGCGGCGTGATGGGCTCCAAGAAGCCGATCCATCCGAACGATGATGTCAACAAGGCGCAATCCTCGAACGATACGTTCCCGACCGCGATGCATATCGCCGCGGTGGAAGAGATCCATCGGCGCCTGATCCCGATGGTGACCCAGCTTCGAGACACGCTCAAAAAGAAATCCGACGAGTTTACTGACATCATCAAGATCGGCCGGACCCATTTAATGGACGCGACTCCGTTGACACTGGGCCAGGAGTTCTCCGGCTACGCGCAGGCGCTGACTTACGATCTCGACCGGCTCAATGATTCGCTCAAGCGGCTCTATCCGCTTGCTCTCGGCGGCACCGCTGTTGGCACCGGTCTGAATACCCATCCGGATTTCGCGGTCAAGTCGGCAAAATGTATCGCGGAGCTCACCGGCAAACCGTTTGTCACCGCGCCAAACAAGTTCGAGGCGCTGGCGACGCATGACGCTCTGGTGGAGATGCATGGACAGTTGAAGACCCTCGCGGCGTCGCTGATGAAGATCGCCAATGACATCCGCTGGCTGGCGTCCGGACCGCGTTCCGGTATTGCCGAGATCGCGATCCCGGAGAACGAACCGGGCTCATCGATCATGCCGGGCAAAGTCAATCCGACCCAGCCCGAAGCGATGACCATGGTCTGCGCGCAGGTATTCGGCAACGATGTGTCGGTCAATATCGGTGGAGCGTCGGGGAATTTCGAACTCAACGTCTTCAAACCGGTGATCATCTACAATGTACTGCAGTCGATCCGCCTGCTGGCCGACGCGTGTGAGATGTTCAACGAGCATTGCGCGGTCGGTATCGAGCCGCTGAGGGAGAATATCAAAAAGCATCTGCAAAACTCGCTGATGCTGGTCACCGCGCTCAATCCGCATATCGGCTATGACAACGCGGCCAAGGTCGCGAAGAAAGCGCACAAAGAGCATACTACGCTTAAGGAAGCGGCAGTGTCGCTGGGTCTGTTGACCGCAGAGGAGTTTGACCAGAAAGTCCGGCCGGAGCAGATGATCGGCCCGAATTTGAAGGCAAAATAGTTGCTTATGCACCGCGAACGCGGGGCCCATGTTCGAAGGCATTAGTCTTGTACCGGGGCCGAACTGCCAGCGTACGACGATTATCCTGAGTTTCGGAATTGCAGTAAAAACATCCTGAAAGGACCGGCGAGGTCCATATACTGCTTATTGGGTATGATCCTGGCAGAAGGTTGCCCAGACAGAATGTTGCATTGCCCTCTTGACTGCGGTCAGGACAATCGTAATAATAAGGGACAAAATTGAAAGCCCTGTTGCCGGGAGGGCATATGTGGTCTCCTCAGAGAATCTTGCTTATAGTTATAATTGTGCCTGTGGTGATGGCTGGTTTGACATGCGATGACCCGCTTACGAAACCGCCGAGCGCACTCTCCACGCTCTTCTACATGACTTCCTACAGCGGTGCTATCTATACCTACAATGCGGAGTCGCGCACAGCGGATTCGATTCAGACCGGACGACTAAGCGATCTCATTCTCGTGGCGTCACCAACTGGTACCGAACTGTATGCAGCCAACGCAAATGGATTTCTCTACCGGATGAACAGCCTCAACGGCGAGGTATTGGATTCGCATGCCGTAATGGCCAACTACGACATGGCGATAAGCCCAGACGGAGAATTGTTGGCGGTAATGGCCAGCTCCGGGCTCTGGATATACGCGACCTCAGACTTAAACCCTGTTTACGAGACCACCGCGGTGGTTTACAATGGTCAGTTCACGGCCGACGGGAACGCGTTTATCGGCGTTAGACCAGGAGGTCAAGTATTCAGCGTGAACCTCTTTGGGGGGAATCTCGCTTGGGATACTTTCTTAGGACAATCAGCAACGCGAGTTGTGCCGTCTTTCGATGGCAAGCATTGGTACGCACTTCGGAATAGTTCGTTCTTCGTCTACTCGGTCGAAGCCGATTCGATCATTTATGAACAGGCAATAAACTATGGTGGAGGAGATATTACCTGTGTTGCAGGTACGGATTACATATTCTTCACCGAAACTGCCGGGCCCAACACTCTTCCGGCTCCCTCGCACATCAACGTATTTAATGGGAGAACCAATCAGTTCGTGGACTCAATCAGTACCCTTGGCCTGGTGGAAGGTTCACTTAGCAGCT
>JAMPYH010000235.1 GCA_023700785.1 Candidatus Zixiibacteriota bacterium | reverse complement strand
TGTATTTCCTGTCCTATCCGACTATCCTGCAGAATGTTATACTAATCCGGACCATCAAAGTCAACAAAAAAGTTACCGCGTAAGCGATTCAAGCTCATGCACATGAGCCAGCACCGCCGTCAAACGCGACCGGATCTGGTCGGATTGGTCATTACCTGAAGCCCGCGTTTTGGCCAGCTCGGTCTGAAGGCGTGTCAATTCGGACCGGAGCCGAGTGTTGTCATCGCGAATCGTCTTGTTTTCGGCCTTCAGTGTCTCCACTAATTGGAGCAGTCGTTCGAATTTCTGCGCGAGCTGTTCGAATTTGTCAGCCATGCTACTTCTCCCGTATATCGGCCCTGAACTCGTCCCTCAACGTCTTCATGATCGCCTGCTGGGCGGCATCGATCTCGTCACTTGAAAGTGATCGCTCCGGAGACCGGTAAACGATCGCCACGCCGATCGATTTCTTCCCCTGCTCGATCTGCTTCCCGGCATAAACATCGAAAACGGTTATTGACTCCGCAAGTGGTCCGGCGACGTTTTTTATCCGGTCGAGCATCTCCCCGACTTTTATCGATTGGTCGATCACGATCGCGAGGTCGCGCGGGGCCGCGGGATAGATCGGAAGCGGCGAAAACTTCCCAAGCGCGCGGCTCAGACGCATCATCACCGGAAGATACAACTCCGCAGCATAGACATCCTGGCGGATGTCGAACTTCTTTGCCAGCTGGTCGGTCAATTTGCCAACTATACCAAGAGGCTGTCCATCAGCATGTATGGTAAACGAGATCTCCCGTTCAAGATAAGCAACCGAGGTCGGCACGTACTCGAAGGTCGGCAGATGGTAGTGGAGCGCCAGGGTTTCAACCGCCGCTTTAAGGTCGTAGAAATCGACCGGACGAGCTTTGTCTCGCCAGTTGGCCGGTGAGTTGCCGGTCACCAGCAGCGAGAGTCTCTCTTCCTCCGTCCAGTCTCTGCCACTGCAAGGCGGGAAATAGGCCCGCCCCAGCTCAAACAGGCGCAGATCCGTGATCCGATGCGAAACATTGTGCGACGCGATCCCAAGCGCGCTTGGCAGAAGCGAGTTGCGCATGATCGAGAGGTCGTCTGAGACCGGGTTGGATATTTTGACCTGCGGCAATCCGGGATTCATCATCTCGGCCAGGCGGCCGTCCGCCAGCCCATGCCCCAATACTTCGTCAAAGCCGATGCCATTAAGTATGCGTCGAAGTTCATTCTCGTAAATATCTTCGGCGTTGGCCGGACTATAAAGCGGACCAACATTTTCGACCGCGTCCGCGATATTCCCCCATCCGTGGATCCTTGCCACTTCTTCGATAAGATCGATCTCCGTGCTGATATCCGAGCGGAATGTCGGAACCGTGACCGCCAGAGTCGCTTCGCCCGTCACCTGGAACTCGAGTCCTTCGAGGATCGCTTTCATCCGCGCCGCCGGAAGATCGGTCCCCATGATGGCGCGACAACGATCGGGCCGCAGCGCGATCTGCTTCGATTCGATCTTTTGGGGGTAGCAATCAACAGTGCCGCCAAGCACTTCGCCTCCGCAGATATCCTGAAAGAGAGCGGCCGCACGGTCAATCGCGTATTGAATGTTATTGGGATCAACCCCGCGCTCAAAGCGAGCCGAAGACTCGGTCACCATCCCAAGCTCTTTGCGACCTCGGCGGATCACGATCGGACTGAAGTAGGCGGCCTCAAGCAACAGAGTTGTGGTTTTTTCGGTGACTTCCGAATGCAGACCACCCATTATCCCCGCGACGGCGACACCATGTTTCCCATTGGTGATCATCAGTACCTGCGACGTAAGCGTTCGCTCCAGACCGTCGAGTGTGGTGAACTTCTCTCCCTGTATCGCCCGACGCACGACCACTTCGTTCGATCCGAATTGCTCAAGGTCGAACGCATGGAGCGGATTGCCGCATTCAAGCATCACCAGGTTGGTTATGTCAACGACATTTGAGATCGGGCGAATGCCGGCGGTCAATAATTTCTTTTTAATCCACCAGGGAGACGGCCCGACTTTGATATTCCGGATCACTCTCCCCGCATAGCGCGGGCAGCCGATCAGATCATCGCTGGTGACTTTGATAACGATCGACGTTTTCTCCAAAGATTCCCGAAGTTTGATCTCGGGCCGCTTTACCGTGACCCCACCAAGCGCGGCAAGGTCACGCGCGATGCCGATCGCCGACCAGGCATCACCCCGGTTTGGCGTTAGCTCAAAGCCGAGGATATAGTCGTCATACTCAAGATGATCTTTGAGGGCGGCTCCAACTGGAGCCGAAGGATCCAGTACCATAATGCCGGCATGGTCACTTGAGATCCCAAGTTCATCCTCAGCGCAGATCATCCCCGCGGAATCGACGCCGCGAATCTTGGCCGCCTTGATCTCCACCTCGCCGGCAACCTTCGCCCCAACCTGGGCGACCGGCACTTTTTGTCCTACCGCGACATTTGGCGCTCCGCAGATCACCTGAAGTTTCTCACGGCCAACATCCACGATCGTCCGGCGGATCCTGGACGCCCCCTCAACAGGGTGCACTTCCAGAACTTCGCCGACGACCACCTTGTCGAGATATTTGGCGGTTGACGTGACCTCTTCGTTGGCGATCCCGCACAAAGTAAGTCGTTCCGCCATTTCTTCGGCGGACCACTCCAGTCCGGTCAGCTCTTTGAGCCAAAGGTAGGATATCCGCATGGCTTAGTTGAATTGCCTGAGGAATCGAAGGTTGTTGTTGAAGAAGAGCCGAATATCGTTGATGCCATGCTTGAGCATCGCCGGCCGTTCCACTCCCACGCCAAACGCGTAACCGGTATATTTCTCGGAGTCGATCCCGGCCATCTCCAACACATTGGGGTGGATCATGCCGCATCCGAGGATCTCGAGCCAGCCGGACTGTTTGCAGAGCTGGCATCCTTTTCCACGACAAAGATAACAGGCGACATCAACTTCAGCCGATGGTTCGGTGAACGGAAAGTACGACGGCCGAAAGCGCAATTTTAGCCCCTCGCCAAAGTAGGCATGCGTAAAGGCGTTGAGACATCCTTTCAGGTCGGCGATGGTGATCCCTTCATCCACCAGGAATCCGTCCACCTGATGAAACGAGACATGGGCGCGGGTCGAGATATCTTCGTGGCGAAACGTTCGCCCCGGCATGATCAGCTTGATCGGCAGATCGTTTTTGCGCTTTTCCATCTCCCGCGCCTGTACGGGCGTGGTATGTGTTCGAAGCAGGCGTCCCCCCTCGACAAAAAACGTATCGTGTTCGTCGCGGGCGGGATGGTCCGGCGCGAAATTAAGCGCCTCAAAATTGTAGTGCTCGGTCTCGACATGCGGCCCGCGAGCGATCTGGAATCCCATCCGCTCAAAGATGCCGCAGATATCGTTCATGGTTTGGGTGACGATATGGGTGACGCCGAGATATTGGCCGGTACCGGGAAGAGTGGGATCGAACGAGGATGATGACTTGGCAGATGAGAGCCGCGAAGTAGCCTCTTCAATCTTCTGTTCGATCAGTTCGCGGACCTGGTTGGCGCGAGCGCCAACTGCCTTGCGTTCATTGGGCGATAACCCTCCGAGCGATTTCAGCACCGCCGTGAGCGATCCCTTGCGTCCGAGGAACTGCACCTGAAGTTCCCGTAACAGATCAAGCGAATCAGCCTCGCTGATTCGCTTGATCGCGTCTTGCTCGATATGGGAAACCTCGTCCAGAATTGACATAGCGAGGACCCGAACCGGCTACTTGCCGGCGGCGATATTGGCGAGATTGGTGAACGTCGCCATATCGCGAGCGGCGATATCGGCCAACGCCTTGCGGTCAAGCGTCACACCGGCCTGACTGAGACCATGCATAAACTTCGAATAATTCGTGCCGCAAAGCGCCGCCGCCGCGGAAATACGGGTGATCCAGAGCGCGCGGAATTCGCGTTTTTTGGCGCGACGGTCGCGATAGGCGTAGCGCATGCCGCGATGCACCGTCTCGATTGCGGTACGATACAGCCGGCTCCGGCCGCTGAAGTTACCTTTGGCCCGCTGAAGGACCTTCTTGTGTCGCCGATGGGCGGCGACGTTGTTTTTTGCGCGAGGCATCTATCTAGTTCTCCTTTGTCGATCTTCCGATTTAGTCGTTCGGCAGCATCCGCTCAACACGCTTCTGGTCGGTCTTGTGGACCATGCCATGCTTCCGCAGCTGGCGAACGCGCTTCGGGCTCATCTTGGTCTGGATGTGCGACCGATACGCTTTTTTGTGTTTGATCTTGCCGCTGGCGGTCTTTTTGAACCGCTTGGCCGCCCCTTTGTTCGTTTTGATCTTCGGCATCTGAATCCTTTATGCTCGTTTCTTCTAATATTCGAATCGCTCAGGTCGCGTTCAGGACCGGCTGGCCTGATCCGGCTCGTCTTTATCCTTCACGTGTGCCGGTTTCTCCGGCTTCCTATCGCCTTTATCTTTTGGCTGCACCGTCCGCTGCGCCTGCATCTTACGGATCACTTCCGGCCTCGGGCTCATCACCATGCTGAGCATGTTCCCTTCCATCTTCGGCGGAACATCCAGCTGGGCGACATCTTCCAGCTCCTTGATGATCTGCTGGATGATGGTATGCCCGAACTCCTGGTGCGCCATCTCGCGTCC
>JAMPYH010000234.1 GCA_023700785.1 Candidatus Zixiibacteriota bacterium | reverse complement strand
GCCGGGGACTCCGCCGGTGCGCAGGTCCAGGCCGGCATGGAAACGGCCCGACCGGTAATCGCCGAAACCCGAGGAAAGGTCGATCTCACCTTTCAGCGGCCAAGCGGCCGGCGCCGTATAAGTCGTTGTCGCACTTATGGTCAGATGAATTGTAACTAAAGCCGCGAGGCGGATAAAGAACTGCATGTGTGGGGTGTTTTCCCTGAAGTTGTGCCCATTTCCTTATTGTACCGATAGTACATAACACAATCTCCAAAGGACAGATAATTTTGGAGGACGACTCGGCGTAACGTGTTGCCAATCGGGGTGGTTTGATTATATTTGACGACTTATCGGTTCTGCCTTCGCTCCTTCCGCCGGCCGGACCATACGGACGCAAACCAGAGGAGTTCTAATAAATGTTCGAAGCTTTACGGAAACTGATCTTCCCGATCATCATCATCGTGCTGCTGTTCTTTGTCGCGATGATCGTCCTCGAATGGGGTCTTGATATCACCGGACGCCAGCAATTTGCCGGGGCCAATTTTGCCGGCTCGGTCAATGGTGAAAAGATCCCGTGGGACACCTATAACCGCATCTTCAACAACCTGTACCAGACAGAGTCGCAGCAGTCCGAAGCTGAACTTCCGGACAGCCGGGTGCGCGAGCTGGAGCAGTCCGCCTGGAATCAGCTGGTTCACGACCAGTTGCTGGCGCAGGAAGCGGCCAAGCGAAATATCGTCGTGACCGACGAAGAGCTGTATGCGTACCTCAGGCTGCAGCCGCCGCAATTCCTTCAGTCGGCGCCGAATTTCCAGACCAACGGCCAGTTCGATTATCAGAAGTATGTCCAGGCGATGGTTGACCCGCAGTGGTCCAGTTTCTGGGCGTCGATCGAGCCGACCATGCGCGCTGAGATCCAGAAGCTCAAAATGCAGGAGATAATCGTCCAGACTGTGGCGGTTTCCGAGGTCGAGGTAAAACAGGCGTTTCTCGAAGGGATTGAGAAGGTCAAGCTGGGGCTGGTGAATGTCCCGTTGAACCGCTTTAACGCTTCTATCCCCCAGGCGACCGATGACCAGGTGCGCCAGTATTTCGACCAGCACAAGGATAAGTACAAACAGGAAGAGCGAGCCGTGCTGAATATGGTGCTGCTGGACAAACAGCCGGGCGAAGAAGACTGGGTCCGAGTCCGCCAGCGTCTGCAAGTTATCTACGACTCCATCCGGGCCGGTGCCGACTTTGCCGAGATGGCCAGGCTTTACTCTCAGGATGGCTCCGCCGCGGGCGGCGGTGATCTTGGCTGGTTCGGTCAGGGACAGATGGTACCTGAGTTCGATCAGCGCGCGTTCAGTCTGACCAGCGGCCAGGTGTCCGAGCCGTTCCGTACCCAGTTTGGCTGGCATATCATGCTCCATCAAGGGTACCGCGACACCGTGTTGACCCCGGGTACTCCTGCCGTCCGCCAGGCGCATGCTTCGCACATCCTGTTGCGGGTTGACCAGTCGCAGGAAACACTGGACGCCGCGTTCCAGCGCCTCTCAGACTTTCAGTTGATCGCTGACGAAAAGAGCTTCAAGGACGCGGTCGCCGAGACCGGACTGGAGCTAAAGACCACAACGCCATTCACTCGCCGCGGACCTATTCAGTTCATCGGCTACGACGCCATCGCCGATTCGTTCGCGTTCCAGAACGAAGTTGGCGCGGTATCCCAGGTTATGGAAAACAACTCTGGATTCTTCGTCCTCGAGGTGGCCGAGAAGATCCCCGCCGGCGAAGCATCGTTTGAGGAGGTAAAACCTCGCGTCGCCCAGGACGCGCGCCGTGAACTGGTAGTAAAAGCTTGCCACGATCTGGCAGAGCGGGTCATGTCTATGGTTAAAGCGGGGCAGCCGCTTCCGGCCGCCGCTCAGGCGAACGGGCTGACATATTCCGAGACAGACTATCTTACCCGCACCGGATATCATGCCGAGCTCGGTCGCGATCCCATAGCGTTGGGCGCGGCCTTTGGTATGACTTCTGTCGGACAAATCATAGGTCCGGTGGATCATGGTCTTGGTTCAGCGGTAATGACCATGCTCGAAAAACAAACCCCTGATCTGACCCAGTTCAATGAAAAACGTGATTCGGTCTATCAGTCGGTCGTGCAGGCCAAACAACAGGAGATGTACTCGCGATGGTTTGACCATCTGGTGCAGAACTCAAAGATCGAGAACAATGTCGCGCGGGTAAATCGCTCCGAATACATGTAAGATCGTACGTGAATCAGCGACTTTGCAAGGCTCCCTCACGCGGGAGCCTTTTTATTTCCCGATAACAGGCGCACCAGCGCGGCGACCGCCCAAACAGCTTCAAGGACCACAAACGGCACACTTCCGGTCATGAACGCGTACACCGCGGCCATTCCCGCTCCGCACAAGTTCATCAACAAGTATGTTGGACTGCTCTCGGCTATCGCGCGACGGAGATTCAGCACAAATGCCAAAAGCAGCAGACCGACACCGATCGATCCGATGATCATCCCGACCATACGATCCTCCTGCGTGAACTACCTTGGTGGGAAGGAATCTACGGCGACCTGTGAACGCAAGAGATGAAAACCGCTGATCGTTACCGTGTGACGGTACGGATCGATCTGGCCGTTGCGCCTGAAGGCGGTGCGCCGGTCCGCGCCGACATCTTGCGGCGAAACTCGCGAAGATCCCCAATGTCGAGCGTGGCAGTCAGGATTCGGCGCATCGACTCTTCATACATAGAGGTCTGGGCAAGCATCCCCCAGGGGGACGCGATCAATGTCCGCCCCTGCAAGGGTCTGCCAAAGATCTCCCCGACACCGCATACCTTGACCACATAGCTCGCTGCCCGCGTAGCGCCGGACAGAAAATACTTTTGGTCGCGATACTTTTTCTGGGATAGCGAATCGTCCGGCCGGAAGAGCGAGGTCGTGGGGACAAAGATGATGTCAGCGTGTTCGGCGCGCAGTTCATCATAGAGATGCGGATAAAACACATCGCCGCAGATCATCATGCCGACACGGACAGAATCAACGTCCACTATCAGATTCTCTTCCCCCGCTGATATCCCTTTGGCCAATTCGCCCGGCACCGGGTATCTCTTCCGGTATTTGCCGACCAGAACTCCGCGATCGATGACATACGCCGTATTAAAAAGTTTTCCCGCGTCAGCCTCAACCACAGTCCCGCCCACCACACAGGTGCTTAATTCATCGGAGAGTCTCTGCAGATACTCAATCTGCTCCGGCTGGTTGAGCGCGGCCCGATGGTAATCCGTTGTTGACGCGTCGATCAGGTAATACTCCGGCAGGCAGACAAAGTCCGGACGCTGCTTGAAGATATGTATCTTCTCCTCAAGCGTCAGTTTCTCCCCCATCTGTGCCTGCACAGCGACTACTTTGACTAACATTGCTTACAATTCCCTGTCCATAGATACGCTCAAGGTATTCTAAAGTTCAAAAGAAGATGAGTATAAAACACGAAAGGCGACCCTTGGCCGCCTTTCAAACTCAACTTCTACGTGCTATTTAGCAATTCGTGTAATTCGGGCCCTCGCCTCCCTGCGGCGTCACCCACCGGATCACCTGATACGGATCGGCGATATCGCAGGTTTTGCAATGCACGCAGTTTGATGGTGTCAGTTCCAGCTTCTGCTTTCCCGGTCGATCCGTGTCGTCAACCATGTTATAGACATCCGCCGGGCAAAAATGCTGGCAGGGGTTCCCATACTCCGCGGTACAACGATTGTTGCAGATGTCGTAATCCGCGATCACCAAATGCGACGGCTGGTGCTCATCATGCATGGTTCCCGACTTATACACATCCGTCACTTTGTCGAAAGTCAGCTTTCCGTCAAATTTGATATCTTTCGGTGTTGGCTTTCTTCCGAAGCGCTGCGCAAACGACGCGATCGGTAAAACGTACTCATGATCCCGCTTGTGTGGCTTGTTATCGACCAGGCCGCGCCCACCGGTCACCATTTGAATGCCGCCATGGAACAGCCCGGCCCAGAGTCCGGACTTGAATCCGGAATGGAAATTCCGCGTCCCATACAGCTCTTCGTACGCCCAACTCGACCTGAAGCGAGTCGCGTAACCGGATAGGGTCTTCGCCGAAAAATCACCGGACTTGACCGCGTCAAAAAGCGTCTCCGCAGCCAGCATCCCCGATTTTATCGCCAGGTGCACTCCTTTAAGCCGTTGTGGATTCAGCATGCCGGCCGAATCACCGCACAACACCAAGCCATCGTGATAGAGTTTTGGGATCGCGTAGAAGCCCGCGACCGGCACAGTTTTGGCGCCGTAATGCAACATCGTGCCGGAGTCGAGAAATCCCTTGATCAATGGATGTGACTTGTACATTTGGAACCGCATATGCGGGTCATTGGTGGGGTCCGGCGAATCAAGGCCGATACAATACCCTACCGAGACCATCGTATCGCTCATGCCATACACCCATCCGCCGCCGTACTCATACGATTCCGCGGGAAATCCTATAGTATGGACAACTTGACCGGCCCTAATCTTTCCTGCCGGTACCTCCCATACCTCTTTCACGCCGGTAAGGTATGATTGCGGCTGCGCGTTTTCTCGCAGCGAGGGGATCTTCTCAAACGCCAGTCGAGTCAGCGAGCCATGCACGCCCTCGCACAGGACCGTGACTTTCGCGCG
>JAMPYH010000233.1 GCA_023700785.1 Candidatus Zixiibacteriota bacterium | reverse complement strand
CTCATAATCCAGCGGCTGATTCTCGCGCAGTCGATCAAGGTACTCAAAGATGGCCGCCAGCATGATAGAGAAGAGCAGCGAAAAAAGCAGCGTTCCCCCGACGATCAGCGTCCGTTTCGGGCGGCTGCGCAGTTCCGGCAGGCGCGCGGGGTCCAATACTGATATGGTCGGCGTCTCATTACTCTCTTGTATTTTCGCCTGCTCCAATTGTTCCAAAAGGGTCGTGTACAGCCCTTCGCTGACCTTTACCCGGCTGTAGAGCATCTCGTATTGTCCGCGCAAAGACGGAATGGACGCGACCGGCAGGGAGAAATAGGAACTGTCCTGCCCGCCTTTCTCAAGATCTTCAAGCTGTTGATTGATGATCGAGCGTCGCTGGTTTCGCTGCAGCAGATCAGGGTGATCTTTCCCGAGCGATTGCTCCGCAAGCTGCAGATCCAGTTCAACCTGGGCTAAAGAGACTTTCAGGTTTGAGGCCTGCTCTATCGCGAGCCGGGTCTGCTCGTCGAAATCGACAGCGCGATATTTCTTCTGGAAAGACTCAAGCGCGCTCCGCGACGAATCCAATTCTCCCCTGACTTGATGCAAACGGCTCTCTATGAACTCTCTGTTCTTCCGTGCGCGGCCGACAACGATCTCCTGGTTGACCCGATTGACCTCCGCGACAAACGCGTTGGCCATATCCGCCGCGACTTGCGGCTCTCGATCTTCGACAGAAATACTGAGCAAGCCTTCCTCGGTCACCGTAAAACGGGCGTGAGACAGCAGAGCCTCGTACGTCTCGACTCGGGTCGCCGTCTCGTAGCGCTTTTGCAGGTCAAACTGGTCGATCACCCTATCGGCGATCGTGCGGCTTTTGAGAATGCGGGCATACACATCGGACGGTGTAACCATGACGGGGAGATTCAGCCCGCCGGTGACAGAAACAACCTCCTCAAGCCGCGACAAACTCTCCATGGTCGTGGAGACATCTTTTGGCGGAAGTAACAGTGCTTCGGACTGATACCATTTCGGCAGAAGCATCGAGATCCCGGCGGCGATCAACGTTGCGATCAGGGTGATGCCGATGATCATCCCTCGCCGGTTCGCCAGCATCTCGAGAAAGATCCAGAGATTGCCCGAGGATTGCCCGGTCATGGCGCACTCTCCAGTGTCCGTTGGACGACTATTTCGTCCCCGTCCTGGACACGGGCGTTTACAGAGACCGTTTCGGTCACGCGGGAGATACGGTCAACCAGGCCGATGTTTTTGGAGTCGGCATCCTGCGCGAACCCGCCGGCCGCGGAGACATAGAAGCCAATATCTTTCCCTTCCTGGTAAGGAAGCAATCCGGGCGACCTGACCGCGCCGGTGACGCGAACCCAGCCTACTTTGCGGGGGACAAAGACAGAATCGAGCGGCTTGAGCGGAATGGCAGAAAGATCCGCGACCGCGGCATGGATCGGATAGCGGCTCCCCAACTCGTCAACATCCTCGTCGGACTCCGCCAGTCGAAATACGGTAACGCGCGAAAGGTTGGCCTTGTCGGTGGACCCTCCGGCGGTCTCGATCACACTGCTGATTGACGCTCCCGGTTGGATCGCGAAACGTCCGGGATTGGCGACTTCACCAATAACCAGTACCGTATTGGTGCGCTGATCATCACGGGTCGGCACCCTGATAATGTCTCCAGGCACAAACTGACCCGGCGATCGATCTTTGCCATTGATGCCCGCCAGCAGCTGAATACGCGCGGTGTCCGCCCGTCGCGTGATCCCGCCGGATAATGCCAACAGCGTTGACATATCATCGTTCGGCAGCAGTTCGATAGTACGAGGGTTGAGTACTTCACCGATCACCTGGACGACGTCTCTGGAACGAGCAGGGACCTCAATGACGTATCCACTGTAGAGGAACGGGTCGGCTGAACCATCCCCCAGATGGAGCGCCCGGTCAAGATCGACATCGATTGCCTTGGGGCCGCCGGATAGGCGAATGCGACGAGTTGAGCCGATCGAGCTTACTCCGCCGGCAAAAGCGATAACGTCACTCACTCTTTGTGAACTGTACGCTCGATAAAACCCCGGCCGATTGACCGCGCCGGTGACCGTTACGCCGACTGGACGGGGCGCTTTCACCGAGATGATCATATCGTCGACCTTAAATCTGGCTCGCAACAGAACTGTAAGTTTCTCGCGGGCTTGCGTGAGCGTTGCCCCTTTTACATCTAGCGCGCCGAGCACCGGATGGACGATCTGGCCATCGGGGCTGACTTCCAGATTGAGAAATGGAAGGCTGCTGTTAAGAAACGTTACCCTCAGCTCTTCTCCGGGCCGAAGCAGGAAAAGTTCGGGGTCAATAGGCGCGTCGTAAGCCGTTGGGATCGAGAAAACCGCCGCGGAATCCGCCGTTCCGGCCATCTGCTGGGCATGCGAAATCGATTCCAGCGCCAACGCCAGACAGAGGGCGGTCGCCAGAACAAAGACAGAGTGCGACAAACGTATTGTGTTCATTGGTATAGACCGCAAGCATACGCATCCCGCGCCGCCTTGTCAACGGGATAAACATACCTTAAGCTGTTGGCGGATAAAGCGTGATAGGGTCTCGGCGTCAGGTTCAGGGACCGGTCTGACCGGCCCCTGACAGACGCTCATTTCGTCTGATGGTGGATATCCCGCGGCTCGGGTGATTCGGCCAGATGGTGTCCGCCCCGATCTTCATGATACTTCACCGCCGCTCTGACAAACTCCCGGAACAGCGGATGCGGCCGCAGCGGTCGGGATTTCAGTTCAGGATGGAACTGCACACCGACAAACCAGGGATGATTCGGGACTTCAACTATCTCAACCAATCGATTATCCGGCGAAGTACCGGCCATCATCAGCCCCCGCTCAACCAGCATCTCCCGATACGCGTTGTTTAATTCATACCGATGCCGGTGCCGTTCCGAGACCTCGGTGGTCTCGTACGCTTCGTACGACCGAGTGCCGTTCTTGAGGATACAGGGATACGCTCCCAGACGCATCGTGCCGCCCAGTTCAGTGACCCCTTCCTGGTCTGCCATCAGGTGAATGACCGGGTGCTTGAGGTCGCGGTAGAACTCATAGCTGTGGGCATCTTCAAGGCCGCAGACATTGCGCGCGTATTCGATCACGGCACACTGCATGCCAAGGCAGATCCCGAAGAACGGGATGTTCTTCTCGCGCACATACCGGATAGCCTCGATCTTCCCTTCCACTCCCCGCTCGCCAAATCCGCCGGGGATCAACAGTCCATCGACATCGTACAGGAACTTCCCCGCCCCGCCCTGCTTTATATCCTCGGAACTGATCCAGATAAGACTGACTTCGGCATCGCTGGTCACACCGGCATGCACGAACGACTCGATGATCGATTTGTACGCGTCTTTCAGATTCACATACTTGCCGCAGATGCCGATCTTGATATGTTTTCGCGGGTTTTTGATGGTATGCACCATCTCGCTCCACTGCGTCAGATCCGGCGCGGGAAGATGCCAGCCGAACTGCTCACAGACGATATCATCGAGCTGCTGCTCATGGAATCTCAGCAGAACCTCATAAATCGTGGAGCAATCTTCAGCGGCTATCACCGCGCGCGATGGAACGGAACAGAAGAGCGATATTTTTTGGCGCAGGCCGTCGTTGATCGGCTTGGACGAACGGCACAGCAGCACATTCGGCTGGATACCGATCTCGCGCAGCTCCTTGACCGAATGCTGGGTCGGCTTGGTTTTGAACTCTCCCGCGGTCGGGATATGCGGCACCAGCGTGACATGGATGTACATCACCTGGTGTAATCCCTCTTCCATGCCGATCTGGCGGATCGCCTCAAGGAACGGGAGCGATTCAATGTCGCCGACCGTCCCGCCGATCTCGCAGATCACCACATCCGGCTTATCCGAGTGTGCCGGAAGTTTGCGCACACGACTCTTGATCTCTTCGGTGATATGCGGGATCACCTGCACGGTCGCGCCAAGATAGTCACCGCGGCGCTCGCGGGTGATCACCGTATGATAGACCTGGCCGGTAGTGACATTGTTCGCCTTGTCCAGCGACTGGTCAAGGAAGCGCTCATAGTGCCCCAGATCCAGATCGGTCTCGGAGCCGTCGTCCAGGACAAACACCTCCCCGTGCTGGAATGGATTCATCGTCCCCGGGTCAACATTGAGATACGGGTCGAACTTGATAGAACGAACTTTCAGGCCGCGACGTTGCAGTAAAAATCCGAGTGAAGACGCCGCGATCCCTTTCCCCAGCGATGAGACCACACCGCCGGTAACAAAGATGTACTTGGTTGAGTCTGTGCCAGACATATATCTTCCCTGTGGTTACACCAATTCCAACTTATGAATATCCTCGGGAGTGTCAACCGAGATCGACACTACTTTGCTTTCAAACAGACCGATCGTGCCGCCATGCTCCAAAATGCGTAATTGCTCAAGTGATTCGATCTTCTCGAGCGGCGACTGTTTCCACTTGGTAAACGACACCAGCCCTTTCAGTCGGAAGAAATAGACCCCTATATGCTTAAGATAACAGTATTGCGCCAACCGTTCATCAGCCGTCGGGTGCTGAACAAATGGTATCGGATAGCGGGAGAACCAGAGCGCTTTGCCATCCTTTGAGCCGACCACTTTCACCGTATTGGGATTATAGAGCTCGTCTTCGTCGGT
>JAMPYH010000004.1 GCA_023700785.1 Candidatus Zixiibacteriota bacterium | reverse complement strand
GCTTGTTTCCAAGCACCCAAACCCAATCAGTGCGTGTGTGCCGGTCAAGTCAGCTCGCTATGGATACCTTCCACCCACAGTTAGCCGGAAAAAAAGACGCAATGACCGGATCCACGCATCCAATAGTCAGCGAATGTTAAACGCTTCTACCGGCAAATGGAACAAGAAAATTGTTCCAATTCTGGATTTTTTCGCTCTACTTGGGCTCGAATGTGGATAAATGTTGGAACGCACAGCGTTGCATATCTTTCCGAAATCATTGCAACATTAATGAACAGGCGTGAGGGGCTATACTGGAGATGAGAAATGTGGACCATGATCATCAGCGGTCTCAAAGCTGCTTTTCTCGGCTAAGTAATTATAAATAAGCTTGTTACCGGAAAGTTGCCTGCGGTATTTGATAATTGAAAGGTTGGCTCGCTGTTTGCTCAATTCTTGCCCAGAGTTATTATATCTAAGAAATCGTGATAGAACTACATAGGGAGACCGCCTTGAAACGTTTATTTGTCCTTGCATTCGTGCTCGGAGTAGTAGCGCTGGCCACTAGCACTGAAGCCGCCGTCTACTATTTTACGCCGTCCCAGTCTGATCTGCGCGATCTGGATCACCGCTGGAACAAGTCGTGGGGCATTGACTGGTCGAGCCACGCTGGCGAGGTTATTACCGGCGCTACCCTGACCATTAAGAATATTTACGACTGGACTCGCGAACCCGACATCCTTTTTGTGACCCTGCTGGATAACCCGGCCTTGGGGATCACAACATTGTGGGATGGCGAGGATGGCGTAAACCAGTTTGCCGGATTAGGGCCTTTGGTTGGAACCTGGACGGACCCTGCGGGCGGAGCACCGACAGGATTCGATCTGGTTTTCAATTTCGATGCTTCTTTGCTGGCTTCACTCAATACTTTCGCCATCGACGGCAGATTTGGCCTCGGGTTTGACCCTGACTGCCACTACTTCAATGATGGCGTTGAATTGAAGATCACCACCGAGTCCATCCCGACTCCAGAGCCAACCACCATGGCGCTCTTTGGGCTCGGTTTGGCTGGCTTGGGCATCATTCGGCGGAAGAAAAGCTAGTACTGTCCTTGGCAGGATTTTAGTACTCTCCTTGGCAGGAGGAACCACTGGTCGATTGACCGGTGGTTTTTTTTTGGCCGGCAGAGACTGGGTTGTACGCCTGCCCTTAGAGCCGGAACTAACAGGCTTTGGGGAATGAAGAGTGGCAGGATTGGCGGCAAGGGAAACTCCCGGCAGCGCGGATATCGTCCCCATGAATATAGAAGAATGGACTTCAGGGCCTGACCTCCCGAGAGTCCAATCCGATTGTATTTCAAGCACTTTTTGTCCGATAGGCAAAAAATTCTTGTTAGGCATTTGATTGCATTGTGTATATTGGGGGTGGACAAATCTGCCGTTGGCGGTCGCGGCCAACAGCCGATTGGATGCTGATGTGGGGACAACTCGCAATCCATCTCGGTGAGTCCAGTCCTTTGCATGGACTAGATAGTGCATCTAGCGTCAACTACCGAAAAGATACGGAACTGGTTCGTGGCGGACTGATTACTGTGGCTGTACCAAGAAGACACTCCATTCCTTTGAGTCCGGGCATTTCTTCGAGCGCAGACGGGCCGCTTCGTAATGAAAAGCTGATAGTGGTTACGTCAGTAGCGGTGCTGGAGCAGTTGGAGAGATTTGCCAATGGCTGGAACGATCTGATCCGCAAATCTCCCGCCCGCCTGCCGATGTCGTCGTATGCGTATGTGCGCCCCTACTTCGAGCATCAGCTGGAAACGGGCGAAGGATGGAAGTGCCTTTTCGCGCACGTGGGGGATCGATTGGTCGGCGTTTTGCCGTTGGTCTTCAACACGTCAACGATCCTGGGGATCAGACGGAAGCTGTATCGCGCGCCAAGCAATACGCACATTCCGTCGGTGACCGCACTAGCGGCGGAAGGATACGAATCGACGGTGTTACGCGCGTTCCTGGATGAACTCGCGGCCTCCGACCCGGGTTATTTCAGCCTCTCTTTTTCACGCATTCATGAGCGGGCGGCGATCTTGCGTGCGAATGAAGAGTCGTTGGAAGGAGTAAGACTGATCAAGGACTTTGTCGGTAACGGCTCGTTCCTGCCGATCGAGCGTGATTTCCCTACTTACTTGGCGACCCTCAGCGCTAATCATCGACGCAACCTTCGAAGGTGGGCGGGCAGATTGGGGCAACTTCCGGATGCTCAATTTCAATTTCTGAGCGGAGAAACGGCTACAAATGAGGTCGCGGAGCGGTTTTTTGAGTTGGAAGCATCGGGATGGAAGGGGGCGCGTCATTCCGCGATTCTTTCTTGTCAGCGGAGAAGTGAGTTCTACCGTTCGATGATCAACAGGCTCCGCGACGCAGGATGGCTGGAACTTCATCTCCTCTCGGCCGACGGCAAAGTGATCGCCGGCCAAATGGCTATGAAGTTGGAGCGATCTCTGGTGATCTGGAAGATCGCGTACGACGAGTCCTACTCTTTTTGCGGGCCAGGTAACTTGCTGTTTGAAAAGGGGCTCGAACGAGCATTCCTTAAAGGGGATGTTGACGAGGTCAATTGTCTGACCGACATGCCGTGGCATAAATCATGGCGGATGTCCAGCCGTCCTTATTACGACGTTTACATCTATCCTAAACGCGCCATTACTTTTATGGCCGGAGTCATTCCGAAGCGGACTCGTAATTTTATCCGGGCACTGCCTGGTATTCGTCCATTTGTCCATTTGATCAGAACTGTTCTAAGCGTTTGACCCAATGTCTTTATCTGTTTCCATAGTTATCCCGACGTACAATCGGGCGGACTTGATCGGTCGTGCCCTTTCGTCGGCAGTTTGCCAGATACGTCCCGGGGACGAGATTCTGGTGATCGACGACGGATCAACTGATGGTACTGAAGACATTGTGAGGACTTTCGGCCCCCAGGTACAACTGATCAAAAAAAAGAGGATCGGCGCCGGACGAGCGCGGAATTCCGGGGTTGAAGCAGCACGCGGTGATCTCGTGGCGTTTCTTGATTCAGACGATGAATGGATGCCGGGGAAGCTATCTCTGCAGCGCGCCTATCTTGAGCGCAACTCAGCGGTCCTGTTTTGTTTCTCCAACTTCGCCATTACCACACAAAATCATACAGTACGCCGGAATTTTTTGGTCAATTGGCACCAAGATCCTCGGCCCTGGGATGAGATCCTCGGGCCCGGTGAGTCGTACTCTCTCACGGCTGATCTTCCGGCAGAATCTGCCGATTTTAAGGTTCACGTCGGAGATCTGTATGCCGCTGAAATGGCCGCCAACTACATTTTCACAAGTACGTTGATGGTTCGGAGGATCGAAGCCGGCGACTCTTTGCACTTTGGCGAAGAATTACCGACCTACGAGGATTGGGAATGTTTCGGGCGACTTGCCAGGAAAGGCCCAGCAGCGTACTTTGACGTGGAGACTGCCTGGCAACATTCGCACGCAGGGCCTCGCCTAACGGATGCCAGCTTAGAAGTAAGTGCCTGGACAAGACTACAGGTCCTCGAACGTGTCTGGGGAGCAGACGCCCAGTTTCAGGAGACGCACGGGAAATGGTATCGCGGCGTTTGCCAGGAACAACATTTAATACGGGTTAAAGCGTTTCTCGCTCAGGGATTGATGGCGAAGGCCAAAGTTGAAATGAAGACATTGTTGGAGGTACCAGTTGCGATTCGAGTGCTGTCGAGCCTCCCTTCACCCCTGGTTCGAACGGCGATCGGCCTGCGACGATTACTTACCGCCGGCCGCTGAGTTGTCCAGTTGCACGCATGCTTCCAGCAGGATTGAATCGACCGGTTCGTTCAGACTGGTCCTGGGAAGTTGATCCGGAATGATCGGATCAATGCTCCAGATGCCCCGCTTCCAGCTCAATCCCTGCATGACCGCGGCAATGCCCCGGTGACCGTCACACTCCGCCAAGACCACTTTCCCCTGATCAACAATCACCGTCAAATGATTGCCGTTGGCGGTAAGACTGATCTGCACCGGGCGACGGTTGCCGCGCATCGCCTCAAGCAGATCGACCAGATCCATATCTTCCAGCGAGCCATGGGTGCCAAGATCCTGGAGGACCGCCAGGCGAAGGCGGCTGCGATCTTCGGTACGCTCCTTGATCCGCTTCAATTTGGTGACCAGGGCGTCGTTCGCTATGTTGGCCGGCAGGATATCTTCGATCCCATGACGCAACAATGATTGCGCCCCCGCTACAGCGTTTTCGTTTATCAGTAGCAGGGTCGGAATGGCGTCAAAACGAATTCCCCGGAGGGCGAGCAAAAGGAGTAGCTCGTTCAGGTCGAGCGACGGTGTATTATTACAGATCACCAGCGCCTGAGGCGTCACGCGTTCAGTAGCGGCAACACACTCGTCGATAGATCTGGAAATTTCAACTTTGAATCCATTGCGAAGCAAGAGCTGGGCATGAGCTTCAGTATTTCCTGGATCTTCCGCGCAGATGTGAACAACAAAATCAGGCTGGCGACGAGCGCCTGTTCCGTAACTGGATCTTACCAATGAGACCAGTTCGTTAAGCACCCGAGGGCTGATGGTACCATCAAAGCGTTGGTTCAATTGCGCTTCTATTTCCTGGATCTGTTCTACTGAAAGGGCGGAATGATCCGGCCATTCGGTGCAGAAGTGATCGACAGCGGCGAGAATCTCGGCGGCAACACGCGTGTTCGGGCTGTCAGGCTCATCCACGCCCGCAAGCAGGTTGCTCATGCCTCTCAGCAGGTCGGTAACTGATCCCGGATATCCCCATGTCGCGAGCCGACTTGCGGACAAGGTGATCAGACCAGGCTGAGAATAGTCCTCAACCGACGGCACATCTTCCTCAGCGAGATTATGCAGGAATGCGGCGGTGAGCATGCTCTCCGTGACTGGTGTCGGCAGTCCGAGATGGGTACTGATCTGCTCAGCCAGCTGTGCCACGCTCGCGGCATGCGCCGCGCGATGACCATCGCTGGAGTCGAGCAGATGTCTCAACAGATGAAGATTCCTGCGCCCGAGATCCAGCGTTGCTTCATTCGAAGTTGTATTCAGCAGGAGATCCGATTCGGTTCGATAGAAGCGAACCGCGACCTGCGAACTCTGTTTCCGCAGACCCTGAAGCAGGGCTTCAGCTCGGGACCGGAGATCTTCGTGAATAAAGAGCACTTCAATAGGAGCCTGCTCTATCAGCCGGGCGACAGCATCCAGCGTTCGAACGACCCGCGGTTCAAGCCGCTCGGCCTCATACGCCTGCATGATGTGCTGACCAAGGCTGCCATGAGGAGTCGCAAAGAGGACGATCGATCGAGGCATATCGTCGGGTCGCTCCTCACCGGCTGAGGCTGGTTCTATCACTACGTCCTTGATCCCAGCATTGGGAGTTTCCGTGAAAGCCGCCGGTGATTCTCCAGGGAAAAATCGCTGAAGCGTCTGGTCAACTACCGTGGGGTCAGCCTGATACTGTTCGCAGGAGATTGACGGAAGATACTGTGTCAGCGCCCTGGCGAGGTTTGCATCTCCTGGATCGGCGCACGCGATACGCATCCGGCGTCCTTCGCGGTCAAGACTAAATGGAATGATACGGTATTTTCTGAGGATATCCGACGGCAGAGCGTTGAGTACCGATTGAAGGATCGGCATACAGGTCAGATCCACTTTGGGATATGGCGAGGCGGTCCGGGGCGTCACGAAATTATGAGCAGAAGAATCGAACTCAGAAATAGAGCGACCGTGACCGAGGAGTTCACTCGAGTGGCCCTGCGTAAACATCCAAATCTCCTTGAAATGGTCAGATGGTGCATCATCCTCCCATTCATTCTGCTGTTTATTGCGGCGAGTGTAGTTCAGCGATTCCCTCTCCCAGGGGGGAATCAATTACTTCGATTATCGGCTGAACGGAAAAAAGGATTACGGAGGAGGGCTACTAATTGGAGCGCAAGTAGTTGGGGCACCTAGATTCAAGGGTGAGACGGATAAAGTCCGGAGTGCCGACCAACGTCATAAGCCTTTGTGTAAGTGAAAATTATATGACCCAGCCAGGTACCATGCCAACATCCCCCGTGGGGGGATAAGTTCAGATTTTCTCCGCGACCACAAAATAGACTGCCTGTTTACCTTCGGCTTTCTTTAACGGATCACTACCAATTTCCCCTTGATGTCAGATTCAGTGACATACCAGAGGTAGGTGCCGGATGCGACCTGATTGCCGGAAGCGTTAGTACCATCCCACTGAATTTCGCCGCCGGTGATGTCGGTCCAGTATCGGATCTGCTCGCCGGTCATGGTCAACAGAATCAGATTGGCCCCTTCCGGGAGATCCGTGAATGTGATCATCGGGTTCTGCGCCAGCTTGGCCGGGTTCGGGTACGGGTGCGACGACGGGTTGACCATAAAGGTTGACGTCGCGGAGTAATCAAAGTCATCGGCTTTTACGCGCCAATAATAGACATTGCCTCCCTGGAGCGGTTCGTCAACCTTCCATTCTGTGACACCATCCGGATCCTCGTTGGCGGATCCGTCAGCCACCAAGGTGATGAACTGCGAATCGGTGGCAACTTCAAAGTAATATGCAGTGGCGGACAGGTCTGTGATGTTGCTGGCCGCAAGTTCCGGCCTTGAGGTTTTGACGACAGCATTGGGCGGGGGATAAGCCGCATCGGCGACAGTACCTTCGCCGCCGGATCCTATGTCGATCTTGGATTGGGCGTTCACGATATTTGAGATGCCGGACGAGTTACCTACCTCGTCGTAGGCCACGATACCGACCCAGTATCTCTGACCGGGCACGAGCCCGGTCAGAGTGTAGGAGTGAGTCGAGCCGCTCGGAAGCGGGATTGGTGATCCGAGATACGGCTGTCCGGAGGTCCAGTTTGAGTCAGTGAAGACGGATTCGGAATACCAAATAGTATAGGCGGTAGCGGAACCGCTTAAGCCATCGTCGCCCGGCGCGGTCCAGCCAAGGGTCAAATCACCCTGATTGTCGCCGGGAAGAGCTGTGAGGTCATTGATGGCCGACGGCGGCGTACCATCTCCGGAGGTGGTCCGGCTCACCACATTTGATATCCCCGACCAATTCGGTACTTCGTCGGCGGTCTTGATCGCGAAATAATAGGTCGTCCCCGCGACAAGGCCGGTCACGGAGAATGTCTCCACCGTGTTTACAACGCGAGGATTCGGCTCGCCCGTTGCCTGCGTAGCCGACGCGAAATTGGCGGCGGTAATGACAGACGTGGAGTAGCGAATATCATACGTCGTAGCGGTGCCAACAGCACCATCGTCACCGGGCGCGGTCCAGGAAAGTGTCACCGAGGTTTCGGTGGACGACGATACGAGCAGGTCAGTGATGTTGCGCGGCGCGGTGGTTTCCTGCGCGGTGGCGCGGCTGACCACGTTTGAGATGGCCGACCAGTTGGGCACTTCGTCAGCGGTCTTAATGGCGAAGTAATAGGTCGTATTCGCGTTCAGGCCCGGGACCACAAATGACTCTGATTGTCCAGCCGCCTTTGGAGACGGTTCGCCGGTGACTTGATTCGCCGAGCTGAAATTGCTGCTGGTGATGGCGGAAGTCGAGTAGCGAATGTCGTACGTTGTGGCGGTTCCTGTATTGCCGTCATCACCCGGCGCGGTCCAGGTCAAAGTGATCGAGTTGAATGTCTCGCTCCCCGCGCCAAGATTGGCGATCGCAGACGGGGCGGTCGTTTCCTGCGTCGTTGCCCGGGAAACAGAGTTCGACATGTTCGACCAGTTCGGAACTTCGTCCGCGGTCTTCAACGCAAAATAATACGCGATGCCCGAATTCAGACCGTTGATGGTAAAGGTCTCGGCCTGTCCGGCGGCCTTTGGCGACGGTTCGCCGGTCGCTTGAGTCGCCGAACCGAAATTGAGATCGGTGATCGGAGTGGTCGAATAGCGAATGTCATAGGTCGTTGCCGTGCCGGTGTTGCCGTCATCACCGGGCGCGGTCCAGGTCAGCGTGACCGAGTTGGTCGTCGCCGATGGAGCCGCGAGGTTCGCGACCGCCGCGGGGGCGGTTGATTCCGCGCTGGTCGCGCGGCTAACCACGTTGGAGATCAGCGAAATGTTGGGGACCTCGTCTGAGGTCTTGATAGCGAAATAATAGGTCTGGCTGTTGGAGAGTCCCGTGACGACAAAAGATTCGGATTGTCCCGCCGCTTTCGGGGCGGTCTCGCCGGTCACCTGGGTGGCCGACGCCCAGTTGGCGTCGCTGATGGTCGAGGTTGAGTAACGGATGTCATACGACGCCGCGGTCCCGGTGGAGCCATCGTCACCCGGAGCGGTCCAGGCAAGGGTGACTGAATTCATGGTGGATGTCGGCGCGGTCAGGTTGACGATAGCCGCCGGAGCAGTGGTCTCCTGAAGTGTCGCTTTGTTCACGACATTGGAGAGCGCGGACCAGTTGCCGGCTTCGTCCGAAGTTTTGATGGCGAGATAATACGCCGTGTTGGACGCCAGGCCGGTCACTTCAAATTGTTCGCCACTCCCCGCAACACTGGGATTAGGTTCGCCCGAAACCTGCGTCGCGGAGTTCCAGTTAGCTTCGGTAATGTTCGACAGCGAATAGCGAATATCGTAGAGCGCGGCTGTGCCGGTGTTACCGTCATCACCGGGGGCCGTCCAGTTGAGAGTGATAGAGGTCGGCGAAGTCGCGGCGGCGGTCAGCGCTCCCTGCGCGTCGGAAGCCGTCATGCCGACCAGCACCACCAGAAGTGCCGCGACCACAAGCGAAGGTACGCGCGCGGCAGTGATCCGTGATGTAATCATGCAGTCATCTCCTTGTACAAACTCGTAATTATCCAATCCAGCATCGACTGCATATACAAACCGCGCGCCAAGATGAGGGCGAACTGTAAGTGGTTGAACGACAGCCGCGATACGGATCGCCATGGACGAAATCGAATGACTTTTGGGGATCGAATTGTTCAGCGACAGGACGCGCTGTTCAGAATTCGCATAGTCAAAACCGGCCTGCGGAAAGCCGGCAAACGCGTTCTGACATGACGATTGATTAGAAATTGCGTACCTGGAAGTACGCGCGGGATTGATTCAGCAGATACGGGGAAGTTGTTCGCTCAGGGGAACATCAACTATCCGCCAGCTTCCCAGCAGAGTTTGCATTGAGACCAGCCCGGCCGACCCAGCGACAACATCGCCAATGATCGCGGCATTCTTCCCGAGCGGGTGAGCCCGCATCATGGTCAGGATCTGGTCCGCACGATCAGCGGCGACTGACAGCAGCATCTTCCCTTCATTGGCGACATAGAGTGGATCAAGCCCTAGCATACCGCAGGCGGATGCAACCGCGGGGAGAATTGGGATCGCCTGCTCTTGAATCCGGATCCCTACCTTTGAGCCGGCGGCGAACTCGTTGAGCACCGCCGCCACTCCGCCGCGAGTAGCATCACGCATCGCGTGTATCCCTGCGCCAAAAGTCCGCACGAGAGGACATACCAGTGGATGGAGATTGGCGGCATCAGACTCGACCGGGATCTCAAACCGCATTCCTTCGCGCTTCGACAGGACCGCCATCCCATGTTCGGCGATACTGCCGCTCAGAATGATCTTATCTCCAGGTTGGAGGTTGGAACCGGAGATCGTGTGGGGATGCGTTACGACCCCGATCCCGGTGGTCGTGATAAAGAGCTTATCTCCCTTCCCTTTCGGCACTACTTTGGTATCGCCGGTGATGATGGTCACGTCGCAGCGCCGCGCGGCATCACGCATAGAGATAACTACGCGGGTCAGATCAGTCAGTGGGAGACCTTCTTCGATGATAAATGCCGCGGTGAGGTAAACCGGTCGAGCGCCGGCCATAGCGACATCGTTGACCGTTCCATATACCGCCAGCTCTCCGATATCGCCGCCGGGAAAGAAGATGGGATCAACGACAAAGGAATCTGTGCTGACAGAAAGCTTACTCCCATCAAGCGGCACCACAGCCATGTCGTCAAGTTTGTTCAGCGCCTCGTTGTCAAATGCCCAGCGAAAGAGCCGGCTGATCAGTGACTGCGTCATCCGGCCGCCCGCGCCGTGCCCCATCTGGATAGTGTCATGCGGCGCGATCGGCAGCGGACAATCGGCAAGATCGATTGGCTCAGGCGGTGAGTCGGACATGGTTCAGTCTTTCACCCTCGGTTGAGATCGATGGTAGAGATAATAGGCGGCGCACGCTCCCTCGGACGATACCATGGTCGCGCCGAGCGGGATGGACGGAGTACAGCGTTTGCCAAAGTGAGGACACTCTGCAGGTTTCTTCAGCCCTTGAAGAATGACCCCGCTGATGCAATCCGGTGATTCCGCGACCTGGAGGTCGATCGCGGCAAATCTCCTTTCAGCGTCAAATGCCTGGTACTTTTCTCGCAGACGGAGCCCGCTACGCGGAATTACGCCAATACCTCGCCAAGCCCTATCGCATATCTCGAAAACTTCGCCGACTTGCTGTTGGGCCGTTCGATTTCCTTCGCGAGAGACCATGCGCGCATACCGGTTTTCAACGTTTGCGTCCCCAGCCTCCAACTGTCTCACCGCGGATAGGATCCCGGACAGGAGGTCAAGCGGCTCGAAACCAGTTACGATGATCGGTACCGAGTATTTTCGCGCGATCGGCTCGTATTGCTGCCAGCCCATCACGGTGCAGACATGCCCCGCGGCCAAATACGCCTGTACTCGGTTTCGCGGCGAGTCAAGAAGCGCGGTCATGGCCGGTGGAACCAGAACGTGCGAAACCAGCAGAGAGAGGTTTCCGACTCCCTCCCGCGCCGCTTGAGCGACAAGCATCGCTGTATTCGGCGCGGTAGTCTCAAAACCAACCGCAAAGAAGACAACCTGTCGGTCCGGATGTTCTTTAGCGATCTTCAGCGCCTCAAGGGGCGAATAGACCGCACGGATGTCCGCGCCTTCGGAACGGACCGTCAGGAGATCCTTGCGGCCGCCGGGAACGCGGAGCATATCACCAAATGAAACAAAGATAAGATCTGGGATCGAGGCGATCGCCTGCGCTTTTTCAATCAGCTCGAGCGATGTCACACAGACCGGACAGCCCGGCCCATGCACCAGTTCGATCTCGGTGGGAAGTAGCTCGTCTATACCGTTGCGGACTATGGCATGAGTCTGTCCGCCACAGATCTCCATGATGACCCACGGTCGAGTGACCGCGCTCCTGATCTCATCAAGCAACCGGTGGGCGACTTTCGGGTCACGATATTCGGCGAGAAATTTCATGGTCGCTCGCCTGTTGGGTTGATCTGATTCAGCAGGTCGAAAGTCCGGGCAGCCTCCGCTTCATCGACGATATTCAGCGCGAACCCGGCATGGACGATCACGTATTGGCCGATTGAAACATCGGGAACATACGCGAGACAGATATCAACAATGGTTCCGTCAAACTCAACTTTCCCCATGCATAACCCGTTTTCACGGTAGAGAGAGGTAACTTTCCCGGGTATGGCGAGACACATGTTACTTTCCCCCTTGGCGGATCTGCGCGTCGGCGACGGCGATCTGCCCCAGCGCAAGGCCTCCGTCGTTGGTCGGCACCTGGTGATGGGTCAGCACGGTGAACTCTTCCTGCGCCAGGCGATCACACATGATCTCAAACAGAAAACTGTTCTGAAACACGCCTCCCGAGAGCGCGACGGTGTTGATATCGTACTTACCGCGCGCGGCGACCGCGGATCTTACAAGAAGTTCCACCAAGGCGATATGGAACTCGGCCGCGGTCTGTCCAACCGGTCGTCGAGATTCAATTTGTCGCACTACGGCGCGAATCAGTGGAGCGGTTACAATAGATGAGCAAACGGTTGATTGTTCCACCGCCTCCTGGAAGAGCGGCGACAACCTGTCAATGGATCTGTCGCAGATCATCTCGAGTTCGATCGCGGCCTGGGCTTCGTATCCGATTTCTCGATCGAAACCGAGGATCGCCGCGACAGCGTCGAACAGCCGGCCGCAACTCGATGTCCGCGGCGAGTTGATCTTCTTGCTTATCATCTGCGCGAGCAGGTCTAGTTCGCCGATGTGGTTCTGTATGATGGGAAGATCGAGATTCCTCGCGTTCTCGCCAAAGGAATGATAGAGCTGCGCGATAGCCATCCTATATGGCCGGCTGATCGCCATACCGGCGCCAGGCATGGGGACCGGCTCAAACCACGCAAATCGCTCGAACGAGAACGCGTCGCCGATCAGGATCTCCCCGCCCCAGATAGTGCCATCAGTTCCATAGCCGGTGCCATCCAGCAGAATGCCGATCGCCTTTCCGGCGTACTGGTTTTCCGCGAGCACCGACGCCAGGTGGGCATGGTGATGTTGTACCGAAACGCTCGGCAGCGGCTGGCGTTGCGCCCATTGGCTGGAGAGGTAGTCAGGATGGAGATCGTACGCGATAAGCTCCGGCTTGATCTGGAGGATCGAACTCAGGTGCGCGACGCTTGCCTCAAAGAACTGAAATGCCGACGGGTTATCCAGGTCGCCGATATGCTGTGACAAGAACACTTCGTTCCCGCGCGAAAGCGCAATGCAGTTCTTCAGCTCTCCGCCAACCGCCAGGATCGGACGCATGGTCGGCCGCCTGAGTTTGATCGGAAGCGGCACCATGCCGCGAGAGCGACGGATGACGCGAGGTTGGTGATGCTGCACTCGCATGATCGAATCGTCGCAGCGTTGCAGAATCTCCCGGTCGTGTGTCAGGAAGTGGTCAGCCATCCCCGCAAGCCGCTCGCGAGCTTCATCATTGCCGATGGCGATCGGCTCCTCTGAGTAGTTGCCGGAGGTCATGAGCAGAGCGTCGAAATTGCCGCGAAGCAGCAAATGATGCAGCGGCGTGTACGGCAGCATGTATCCTAAATAGCGCTGACCGGGCGCCACCGATCTTCCGATGCGAGACTCTTCTCTGCGGCGCAACAAAACAATGGGACGGCTGGGCTGAAGGAGAAGCTCGCGTTCAGTATCGCTGATCTCACAAACCCGCTCTATCGCGCCAAGGTCAGGCGCCATCAAGGCCAAGGGTTTCTCCGCTCTCCCTTTGCGTCTCCGCAGTTCCCTGACCGCTGTATCCTTGGTTGCGTCAACCGCAAGATGATATCCCCCGACTCCGCGAATCGCGAGGATCTTTCCCTCTCTGAGAAGATCAACCGCCGTCGAGATCGGATCATCGATTCCGATCGCTCCAGCTGTGCCGGAAAGCGCTACTTTGGGACCGCAGACCGGACATGCGTTCGGCTGCGCATGGAAGCGACGGTTTGACGGATCGTCATATTCGCGCCGACAATCCGGGCAAAACGGAAACAGCGACATCGACGTAAATGGACGGTCATACGGGATCGATCGGATTATCGTGTACCGCGGTCCGCAATTGGTGCAGTTGATGAAGGGATAGTGATAACGTCGGTCTTGCGGGTCAAATAGCTCTGACAGGCAGTCGTCGCAGGTGGCTATATCGGGGGCGATCAATGTCGAGGCCGGCGAATCGTGTCGGCTGGATTTAATTCGAAATCCGTTCTCGCCCGTTACTCCTAATCTGTTCGAAATCAGCGAAACGATCTTTGCCGGCGGAGGTGCGCCGGTGCCTAACCTCATCTCGAATTCTGCAATGGAAGCAGGTGTTCCTTCAATTTCAATAACGACTCCGTCTGGGCTGTTATTGACATGTCCGGCGAGACCAAGGCTCGTCGCGATTCGATAGACAAACGGACGAAAGCCGACCCCCTGTACGACGCCATTGGCGACAAATCGTACACGAACAAGTTCAATTCCCGCGATGCTCGTCTGACGATCCATGGCTTACCGTGATCTCTTTCGTTTTGCTTGCTCGCCAAGCCACTGATTCCAGGGCGCAAGACCGGCGCCGGTACGGCAGGAAAGTTCAAACATGATCAGCTGTCCGTTGATCGAGCGAGCGTTCTGTTTCACCGTCGCCATGTCGAAATCGGAGCTTCCGAGCAGGTCGATCTTATTGATCACCATGACCGACGATCGGAGGAACATGCCGGGATACTTGAGCGGTTTGTCGTCTCCTTCAGTGGTGCTGATCAGTACTACTTTCATATCCTCGCCGAGGTCGTAACTTGACGGGCAGACCAGGTTTCCGACATTCTCCACCAAGAGAATATCCAGGTCGTCAAGCGACAATTGATCGGTAATTGATGTAACCATCCGGGCATCCAGATGACAACGACCGCCGGTGACGATCGGAAAGACGACCTTGCCGCCGGCCCTTTTCAATCTGCGGGCGTCGTTCTCGGTCTGCACGTCCCCCGCGATAAGCGCGATACGGAACTCCGAGTTCAGCGCGGCAATTGTCTTTTCAAGCAAGCTGGTCTTCCCCGAGCCAGGGGAGCTGACGAGGTTAAGGCATAATATCCGGTGCGCGGTCAATCTCTCTCGCAAGCTCCCGGCAAGCTTGTCGTTCTCGGAGAGAACCTTCTTTTCTATGGCGATCTTGTCCATCATGGCCAATCCGGTACTTTATAATGACGTCGCTGAAGTGTTCTCGACAACCTCGAGAGACGCGATTTCCAACTCCATTCCCCGAATCAACCGCACTGCATTCGAACCACAGCTGGGACAGCTGAACGAAAACTCGGGAACATCGAATTCCCGCTCACACTGATGGCACTTCGCGGCGACCGGGATCTCTTCTATTATCAGTTTGGCTCCAGCCAGTTCAGTATCGCGAGTGATCACTCCAAACCCGAAAGAAAGCGCGTCCGGGTTGACATCGGTCATCCGCCCGAGGCGTAACGATATCGCTTCAACTTGTGACAAACCGCGCTCGCTCATTTCGCGCCGCACCATGTCCGCGATATTCCCGGCAATGTTTAGTTCGTGCATCGGTCAATTCCTCAGCCTAAAGATAATATAACATCGACAGCGAAACCCACACAATTGGAGGAATCTATACTCGGGAGTGGAGTTACTTGAGAGATCTTACTTATTGACGCAAAAAGGGTTAGCTCAGTCGCCCCAGCCCTTTTTCGCCATCTGTCGTAAATGGATCACTTCAGCAGAAGCATTTTTCGCGTCTGAGTGTATCCTTCGGCCTGGAGAAGGTAGAAATAGATACCACTCGCCACCGGCCTGCCGTCAGCATCTACTCCGCGCCAGGTTACTTCGTGGCGCCCGGCTTCCCGGCAGCCGTCAACTATTGTTATCACTCGCTGGCCATTGACATTAACAATATCCAGGAGAACGTGCGAAGCGACCGGCAGACTGTACTTGATCGATGTTTGTGGATTGAATGGATTAGGAATATTCTGTGCCAATGAATAGTCGGCCGGTAGATTACCGGTCAGAAAGACTGCCATCGCGCCTGCCTGGGTATCGACAACCTCAACGCCAACGACCAGCACGTCCCTGTCATGTACACTCACCAATTGATGACGACCCGCCGAAAGAACCTCGTCACCCTGATCGTCCACCCACAGGAGTGTCGTGGTATCCCCGATGGCGCCGATTGCCGCGTTGGGTGCGAGTGCGATCAACTGTTCTTCGGTCAAGCTCGCGCCCGACTCTGACACTAACTTCAGGTAGCATCCCGCGATCGGTTGATCAACGTCCAGAGTAAGCGCACTTCCGAGATCGGTACGCATGACCGCAATTTCCGCTCGGGCGCTCGACAGAGCCGGCTTGGCCGTTGTGCAGAGCGATGTTATAAACTGCTCGCGAGATTGCGTAAAACTGTTCTGCGGGATCGGAGGGTCGGCACAATTGTCGAAGCCCGATACGATCTGAATCAGTAGAACGAGATCCGCTACGGTCAGCGGGAGCCCGTCACGGTTGATATCGGTTCCCGCTATTTGGGCGGGAGGTGAAATGGTGAATACAGGCAACCCCCAACTGAAATAGGAAGCCAAGAGAACCGCGTCCGCCAGGGTAAAACGAAAGCCGTCAAGATTAATGTCCCCAACATAGTCGAGGCAATCGACACAGACATGGTCAACCGCGCCGTTGATCGCGTCGAAGGCGGGAAGATACTGGCTGCTGAGTCCGAAGCAGGTGGAGTCAGGAACTCCATATCCCGGGAAGGTCAGTCCATGGTAGGGGAATCCGTATCCGTCAGAGATCGTGTCCGCGGCAAACGAAGTATCCAGATCGCGGCTATAAATGACATTGTCTTCGCAATCGCGCCACACAAATGTGAGTGGTCGGCTCATGCAGTCTGGAGAAGATCCCCACGGCGACTGCGAGAACAAACAGGTCAGTTTTACTAGCTCGGCGCTTTCACCCGCAAAATGGGAAGTGGCTTGGTAATCGCTTGAAACGCTCGCGAACGCCGTGATCTCGATCAGATTTGCTCCAAACGGGACGATGTCGAAATGCGAACTATACAGTTCATTGGGCATCGCCGTCCGCTTCCAGCTGAGGTACTCCCAACCAGAAGATTCCATGAATGCGCCCGGCTCAACAGAGGTCACGACAAACTCCGGTGATCGTTCGACCACACAGAGATTGAAACCGCCGATCTCCCGGAACAGGCTGTCCAGCGTAACCGGCACAACCACGGGACAATTGCGCTCGGGGAGCCAGAAACTATGGAATACGGGAAGTTTGAGCCGGGCCGCGGAAATAGTATCGCAGGCTACTAACATGACTATCAGACAGCAAATTGATGTGCGCGACCTCACGGCGAGCCTCCCGGCAAACTGGTGGAGTTCTTCTGGAAGTAACGGTATAATATACTCCCATGTCGGCGTTAATGCAACCGTTATTCGCTGGCGGACAACAGGATGCGGAGTCAATTGACTTCCGTGCGCTGTCCGCTATCTTGCTGGCTGGTAAGGAAGTAGATTGTACCATGTACCGGATCTTTGTCGGCCTCGAACTACCCACTTTAGTCACTGACCAGTTGGCCAGAATATCTTGTGGACTCCCCGGCGCGCGCTGGATCGAACCCAAACAAATGCACATCACCTTGCGCTTCATTGGCGAGGTTGACGGAGGAGTCTTCGACGACGCGCTTAACGCGCTCGACACTGTCAGCTTTGATCCATTGGAATTACAACTCAAGGGAGTCGGCTTTTTCCCGCCTCGCGGGCGAGCAGAAACGCTCTGGGTCGGCGTACCTAACCCGGAACCACTATCAGCGTTAAAGACAAAGATCGATGCGTCACTCGCGCGAGCCGGTATCGAACGAGAACAGCGGAAGTTTGTGCCGCATGTCGCGATCGCCCGGCTCAGGGACTGCCAGTCGAGCAAGCTGGGACAATACATCGTCGAGTACAGCCTGTTTGAGTCCGCGCCGTTTCAGGTCGAACGGTTTCACCTCTATTCAAGCGCGCTTTCATCAAGCGGCGCGATATACCGGATCGAGGGAAGCTATTCTTTAGGTCAAAGGAGTTCCACGCGTGAAAAGCCATCGTAGAGAATTAACGTTTAATATCCCGTCGCGTCGCGGCTTTGTGAATATCACTCGCGAGGTTCAGGACGCGGTCCGCGAGTCAGGAGTACAAGAGGGGATTGTGCTGGTGAACGCGATGCATATCACGGCGTCGGTTTTTATCAACGATGATGAATCCGGATTGCACCATGACTACGACAAATGGCTCGAGCAGCTTGCGCCGCATGAGCCGATCCGTCAGTATAAGCATAATGATACCGGCGAGGATAACGCCGACGCTCACCTCAAACGGCAGATCATGGGTCGCGAAGTCGTGGCGGCGATCACCCAGGGGAAGCTTGATTTCGGACCATGGGAGCAGATCTTCTATGGCGAGTTTGATGGACGCCGCCGCAAACGCGTCCTGATAAAAGTTATCGGCGAATAGGTGACGAAAAGGATTAGCGGTATGCGAAAGTATTTATGGTTCCGGGCGTTGATCGCGCTGGCGATCGCGGCGCTCCCAGGCGCGGCAGTGGCGCAGGAGTTTCAGCCGCCGGTAGCGAAGATAGTACCGAAGGTTGATTCGATGTTTGGCGATGTCCGAATGGACAATTACTTCTGGCTGCGTGAGAAAAGTTCGCCCGAGGTACTCAAGTATCTCGAGGATGAGAATAACTATACCGCGCTCATGATGAAGCCGACCGAACAGCTTCAACAGCGGCTCTACAGCGAAATGCTCGGCAGGATCAAGGAGGACGACGCGACCGTCCCCGCGAAAAGGGATGATTACTTCTACTACACGCGAACCGAGCAGGGCAGATCGTACAGCATCATCTGCCGGAAAAGTCAGTCAATGAACGCCCCGGAGGAAGTTATCCTCGATGAGAACGCGTTCGCCGCGGGACTTGGGTACTTCTCACTCGCGACCTGGGAGGTCAGCCCCGACCACTCGTTGCTCGCGTTCGCTGTCGATACTGCCGGAAGCGAGCAGTTTGACCTGCAGGTCAAGGATCTCGCTACCGGGAAGATCTATCCTGAGCGGATCCCAATGACCTACTATTCGATCGCCTGGGGAAATGACAATAAGACGCTTTTCTATGTCGTGCTGGATGGCGTCTCGCGGCCATACAAGCTCTTTCGCCATACTCTGGGGACCGATCCCTCCGGCGATCTCTTGATCCACCATGAAAGCGATAGTTCTTTCGATGTTTCCATCCGGCGGAGCAAGTCAGGCCATTTCCTCTTCCTTGAGCTGACCTCTCTCACGACGACCGAGACAAGATATCTGGACGGAAACGCGCCAACTGGCGAGTTTCAGGTGATCGAACCACGCCGACCGGATCATGAATACACAGTGGAACATCATGGCGACAAGTTTTTCATCCTGACCAATAACAACGCGCTTAACTTCAAGATCGTCACCACGCCGGTGAGTGCGCCTTCAAGCGCCAACTGGACAGATTTCCAACCGTATGTGGATTCGATCTTCATCACCGGGATCGAGCTGTTTGATCAGTGGCTGGTCGCCACCGAATGGATCCGCGGCTTGCCCCAGATCCGAGTTTTTGATCTGACCAATGGCGAGTCACATTTTGTGGCGTTTGATGAACCGGCCTACGCCATCTCATCGGATGCGAACCATGAGTTCCGGGTCGATAAGTTTCGCTTCGCCTACTCGTCGCCGCTGACGCCTAAGATGACGATCGATTATGACATGAAGGCTCGGACAAAAGAGATCAAAAAGCAGACCGAGGTGCCTGGGTACGACCGGACGCTTTACCAGTCTGAACGGATCTTCGCCCGCGCGAGCGACGGCGCCATGGTCCCGATAACGCTGGTCTATCGCACAGGGATGATCCGCGATGGCAAGGCGCCGTTGATGCTGTACGGCTACGGCGCGTACGGTCTGAATTCCGACCCGTACTTTTCCTCGAAGATCATCAGCTTGTTGGACCGCGGCGTGATCTTTGCCAAAGCGCATATTCGCGGTGGCTCGGAAATGGGGCGTCAGTGGTATCTTGACGGCAAACTGAAGAACAAACGGAATACGTTCACCGACTTCATCGCCTGTGCCGAACATCTTATAGCCGAAAGATACACGACCGCGGATCGAGTGGCGATCAGCGGGGGCTCGGCTGGCGGATTACTGATCGGCGCGGTCGTCACCATGCGGCCGGATCTGTTCAAAGCGGCGATCGCGAGCGTTCCCTTTGTGGACATGATGAATACCATGCTCGATGTCAACCTGCCGCTGACCGTGCAGGAATTCGAGGAATGGGGAAATCCGTACGACTCGCTGGATTACCGATACATGCGCTCATATTCGCCGTACGACAATATCACTGAGGCGAATTATCCCAACATGTTGATCATCGGCGGTCTGAACGATCCGCGGGTGATGTACTGGGAGCCGGCGAAATTCGCGGCAAAACTCCGTGCGACCAAGACCGACCAGAACAAACTTCTCCTCAAGACCCACATGGGGGCGGGGCATTTTGGGGAATCGGGTCGATATGGCGGTCTCAGGGATGACGCCTTTGAGATGGCGTTTGTACTTGGGATTTTTGGGATCAACTAGCGACAAGTAATCCAAACGCTCTCACACAGAGGCCGCCACCGGCGGCCTTTTTTATGCTGAGATTATTGCTCTGCAGGCCGCGCCGATCAATCCCGCGTGATTCCCTAACACCGCCGGGACCACCCTTACTTCCGAGGGCAGGTACATGGCAAAGCGATTCCAGTTCTCGATAACGCCGCCGCCGAGAATGATCAGGTCGGGCTGCGCAATTCGCCTTACCAGTCGCAAGTATTGAGAGACGCGGCCACCCCACTCCTCCCACGACATGTTCGATCGTTCGCGCAAGGAAGCTGCAGCCAGCGCCTCCGCTTCGACCCCGTCCTCAGTATAGATATGCCCAAACTCAGTGTTGGGGACCAGTTGCCCACTCACGAACAGCGCTGAACCGATCCCGGTACCAAGGGTCACCAGCAGGATTACGTCGCCTTTCCCGGCTTGTCGCTGTTTGCCTGCTCCGAAGGTCATCTCAGCGATTCCCGCCGCGTCAGCGTCGTTTACCACCTGGCAAGTTGAGCACCGCAACTGGCGGCAGAGTTCGATGATATTGATTCCGATCCAATCGGAGCGCAGATGGACCGCGGTTCGCACGATCGAACGGTCGACCACGCCAGGGAATCCGATTCCAACCGCCCCACCCCATTGAAAACGCCTCAATAATTCAGCGACGCAATGAATAAGCGACAGAGGCGGCGCGTTCGCCGGCGTATCCACTTTGAGCACGTCAGATGCCAGCGTTCCGTCCCGCGAGTTCACCAGCGCGGATTTAATAAAGGTCCCGCCGATATCGACGCCCAGCGCGATCGGATCTCCACTTTGCATATCGAATGATACTTCTCTTTTCTCAATAAACTCAAGCTCTTGCTGGGTCCATAAAAAAACGGCCGCTCCAATAGAGCGGCCGTCAGAATCTCAGATCTGCTGTTCTATTTTTCCAGCATGTGATAGACGCGGCCTTCCAGCATCATCAGTTGACCCGGAGTCTCGGCATAGCGGACCATCTGCGCCAATTCGTTGGCGGAAGCAACCTCCTCCACCTGTTCATCAACTTTCCAATCGATGAAATTGCGGGTGGCGTGATCGTTCTCTTTGATCGCCATATCCACGATCTCGTGCACCATCTTGGTGGTCTTGACCTCGTGCTGGATGAACGCTTCGACGATCTCCTTGGCCGACTTGTAGTCGACCACCGGCGCCGGAAGCGACGCGAGGCGGACATGCGCACCCTGATCGATCAGGTATTTGGCGATCTTCTCGCCATGCCCCTGTTCTTCCTTGGCCTGCTTCTGGAAATACTTCGCGAACACGGTCAGACCGGCGTTCTCGAACCAATAGGCCATCGAGTAGTAGGTCCACATGTTAAAAAACTCATGGTTGATCTGCTCGTTCAAGCGAGCGGCCATGCGTTCAGAAATCATCATGGTCTGTCTCCTTTTATTCAATCACATCTATCAATATTACGCTATATAACGGCCGCGCTAAAGCGGCTGTTCCAAGAAACGACCAGAGACGGTGCAAAATCAAGAGGTTTATAGGTACTCGGTGGTATCGTGATAACAAATCGAAGACAAATGAAATCTCATTTCATTAGCGCGGTCTTGTATGTCCACTCCACTGGGTCCATTACATTCCGCGCCAGACGCAAATCGACTTTTTGATACATATTGCGGAGACTCTCGCGACCAGGATTCTACTCTTTTCCTCAGAACTCTCTTTGCCATCTCCTGTGATGTTCTTCTGGCGTAAGACAAGAGTTCGGATCTGTCAGCGGGTTCTTTCCGGCCGGAGATCGTGGGCACGATCAGTTTTCTAATGATCCAGGCCGGAGCATGATCTCACGCTGTTTCGCCGGTTCAGTCTGGCTGTCGGCACTCCCCTATATCGTGCGCGTCACCGGCTGCTTCCAGTCAGCCCGCGAGTCGAATCAAATTCTTGCATAGCAATAAGATACAGCACCATTCGCCTCTCGGCATTCTCCTTGCGTTTACCTCGTTCCAGAAAAACTGTGAAACGGTTCGGAGGAGCTATGCTCACCTATTTCGCTCGAATACTGGTCTTTATTGTGGTCGCTCTGATGCTGGCCGGCAAGTCGGTGGCGCAGGAGCAGGCCGCTATTCAGGCTTTAGCGACAGTGGTCTCAAGCCTGTCGATCACCGGAACAAACAACCTTCAGTTCGGGGCGGTGACGCCCGGAGTCACGAAATCAGTGGACAAAGCGACGATCGGCTTTGCCGGAGAGTGGGAAGTGATCGGCACTTCGTCCGCTGAGCTGACCATTGACTTCAGTTTGCCCGATACGCTCAGGACAGTGGATAGTCTGGGAGCGATGCGGATCGACTTCACCGCTACTGATGCAGCCTATTCAGACGGTACGGGGAGTCAATCGACCCCGACCGGGACTGTCAACCCCAACGGGCCGATCGTTCGGCGGATCGGCGGCGGCGGCACGATGACTTTCTGGATCGGCGGAACGGTC
>JAMPYH010000232.1 GCA_023700785.1 Candidatus Zixiibacteriota bacterium | reverse complement strand
GGGACGGCAAGACGCCGCTTTTGACCTGCGATGTTTGGGAGCACGCCTACTATATCGATTACCGTAACGCCCGTCCGGACTTTGTGGCCAACTTCTGGAATCTGGTGAACTGGAAGTTTGTGGAGGAGAATTATGGGCGGTAGGGGGAGTGGCAGGATCACACTCTCACTTCGTTCGAGGGATCCTGCCCTACGGTGACGATAGTGATGACGATGCTTATGCGGCTTTGAGAACATTGGGCAGGATTCTCCGTCCGATTAGAACGGATGAATCCTGCCTTGACAACTGAGCTTAATGCGGGTGGAGTTCGGTGGGCCGTGACGACCGCTTGTACCGCCGCACCGCCATGACGATCAGCCCGACCAGGACCGCCACACAGACAGCCTCAACTACGATCAGAACCAGCACAGAAACGAACCATGCGCTCATGGAGCACCTCCGGACCAGAGGGTCATTATGATATTATCTGTCTTGACTGAAACTGACTGATCTACACCGGCGCGCGCTCACCGCGCGTCAACGCCCGGAAGAATGACCGCGCGAATTCCGGTCATTCGGCTTACTGCCCGCCAATCATATCCTGATTCAATGGTCGCGAGAAAAAACTTACTGGCCGGACAGAAATATGTTGACATATTCGACCATTTTTGTTGTATTATAGTATAATAAATCCATTTACCCATGCAAGAGAAAAACGGGTAGATTTATGAGGAAAATTCCCCAACAGCTTATTCCCCTGGCGGTGCTCTTTATTGTCCTGCTTGGGGTACTGGTGGTGGCGAGGCAACTCTTTGTCCCCAAAACGTTTGGAGACCTTGGACATTACCGTGCGACCGCCGTTGACGAGGTCGCCGCACAGCCGGCAGCGTATGCCGGATATCGGGTCTGCCTTGACTGCCACGACGACATTTACCAGAGAAAGCAGCTATCGAGCCATGCCGGATTGGCGTGCGAGACCTGCCACGGGGCGGCAGCGGCACACGCGACCGGCGAGTCCGACCAGCTTCCAACTGTCCCGCGAGGACGCGATCATTGCCAGTTATGTCACGGCTACAACTCGGCGCGGCCCACCGGATTTCCGCAGATCCTCTCCAATATGCATAATCCCGGCGAAGCGTGCGTGAAATGCCATGACTCGCACTCGCCGCGTATGGCAAAAGGGAACGGGGAATGTTCGGCCTGCCATCAGATGATCGCCAACCAAAAGGCGGTCTCAAGCCACATGTCGCTCGACTGCACCGATTGTCATACCGTCCCGATCGACCATGCCACCCAGCCTCGCGTAGTGCAGGCGCTCAAGCCGAACTCCGAGGAGACATGCGGTAAATGCCACGCGCGCGGTTCAAGCGCCGGGGCCGAAGTCGCCCGGATCGACATGGCGGAGCATGGCGGGCGATACCTCTGCTGGGAATGCCATTATCCTCATCTTCCGGAGGCGAAACTATGAACGAACAGCACGGACAAAAATGCGATTTCGTCGGCATGGATCGCCGTGATTTTCTTGGCGCGGTCGCCCGGACAGTCCCGACCTGGCTGATGGTCACGGCCATAGTCCCCGAACTGCTGGCCGCGGAAGCGGGATCTCCCGACGAAAAGTACAGACCGGAAGAGCATCGCTACGCGATGGCGATCAATATCCATAAGTGCATCGGCTGTGGACGATGCGCCGATGCCTGCAAGACCGAGAACAATGTCCCGCGAGAGCCGGTCTTTTTCCGGACATGGATCGAGCGCTACCGAGTGCCGTTCGAGGGCGAGGCGGTGGTTGATTCACCGAATGGCGGTATCGACGGATTTCCGACCGAGGATCATGACTCCGGGACATTCAAGGCGTTTTTTGTGCCGAAGCTTTGCAACCACTGTTCAAACGCTCCGTGCGTGCAGGTCTGCCCGGTCGGCGCGACATTTACTTCTCAGGATGGCGTCGTGTTGGTGGACAAAGATTATTGTGTCGGCTGTCGCTATTGTATCCAGGCTTGCCCGTACGGCGCGCGGTATCTGCATCCGACGGAAAAAGTCGCCGACAAGTGTACGTTCTGTTATCACCGGATCACGAAAGGTCAGCCTCCGGCGTGCGTCGAGGTTTGCCCTACTCAAGCCCGCGTGTTTGGCGAGATGGGGGAGCAGGCCAGTCCGATCAGCCGATTCATGCGTTTTAATGACGTCACCGTGCTCAAGAGCTGGCTCAATACCGATCCCCGCGTGTATTACGCCGGCGCGGACGAGGAGGTACGATGAATATCGCGATGGCTCTCCAGAGCTTTTTCACCGAACTACCGTCGGTCACGGGTTACATGTATCCGAACGAATACGAACTCCACTGGTCGGTCCTGATCGTGGTCTATCCGTACCTGACCGGATTGGTGGCGGGGGCGTTTATTCTCGCTTCGCTTGAGCGCGTGTTCAATGTGAAAGCGCTTCAGCCGGTCTATCGTTTGTCGCTGTTGACCGCGTTGTCGTTCCTGCTGATCGCGCCGCTTCCGCTTTTGGCGCACCTTGGGCATCCCGAGCGGGCGCTCGAGATGTTTCTCACGCCGCATACCGCGTCGGCGATGGCGATGTTCGGCTTTGTTTATGCCTGGTACCTGATGGTGGTATTACTGCTGGAGATCTGGTTTGATTATCGCCAGCATATCGTCCGCTGGGCGAAAGAGAAAAAAGGGGCGCTGAAGTGGTTCTATTCTCTGCTGACCCTTGGCTCCACCGACCTCTCTGAGAAGGCGCTCGCGTTTGACAACAAGGCGGGGAAGATCATCACCATAATAGGTATTCCGTCAGCGTTCCTGCTGCACGGATATGTCGGGTTTATCTTCGGCTCGGTCAAGGCCAACCCCTGGTGGAGTTCGGTCCTGATGCCGATCGTCTTTCTCTTTTCGGCGATCGTCTCCGGGATCGCGCTGATGCTGTTGGTCTATATGGTCTCATCGATGCTCCGCTGGAAAACGATCAACATGCCGTGCGTGAACAAGCTCGCGGAGTTTCTTTTCTACGCGATCCTGGTCGATTTCTCGCTGGAACTGCTGGATTTCATTCAACGATTGTACGAATCCGAGGAATCGATCCATATCCTTTCGCAGATGATATCCAGTCGGCTGTTCATCAGTTTGATCATCTCGCAGATCATTCTTGGAACGATCGTGCCGCTGGTCGGGTTGGGTCTGGCGCGCTTTGGACGGATGCCCGACGAGATGCGCCGGATGATCTATTTGATGGCGGCGCTTTTGGTGCAGGTTGGGATCTTCGCGACACGCTGGAACGTGGTGATCGGCGGGCAGCTCTTCTCGAAGTCGTTGCGCGGACTGACAACCTACAAGCTGGAGATGTTCGGTATCGAAGGTCTCATGACTGCCATCATCCTGATGGTGATGCCGTTTATTATCCTGTTTGTGATGACCAAGCTGCTGCCGCCATGGAGCGAAGGGGAGAAGGATATTCCGGTGCCGCCGAAGCCGCACGCGACACAGGTGGGTCAAGAGGCGTAGGGTCCAA
The DNA here is from genome assembly GCA_023700785.1 of Candidatus Zixiibacteriota bacterium. Lineage (GTDB taxonomy): Bacteria > Zixibacteria > MSB-5A5 > GN15 > FEB-12 > FEB-12. The sequence goes on along the minus strand of JAMPYH010000232.1, from coordinate 1,229 downwards.
CATTGACCTACGAGTCTCTGGGTAATTATTAGAGACTCCAGGATACGCTGTTGAGCTTCATCCCAATGACATTTGGGATCCAGGGTTAGTGGGTTTTATGCGGGTTGTAAGAGAACCTGGGTCCCAGCATACGCTGGGAAGAGGCACGATGGTGTGGCAGAGATCTCGATAGAGAATCCAGCTTGGGAGACCCGCCAGTTACGGCTCCTTTCCACGTCCATCTGGATAATTGTTCGAAACTCCAAGATACGCCAATGAGCCTCATCCCAATGACAATTGGGATCCATGTTCCATCCTTCCGCCGTAGTCGGGTCGAGGGAGCCTGGGCTACCTTGGAAGTGGCGGGTTCGAGAACGGACCTGCCCTACAGAAATCGCGCTGCTACCAGTTCGCCTTGAATTCCGGGGCGATCTTCTTGAATATCTGGTAGCGGCGCTCGACCTCTGTCCAATTGATATTCTTCAGGAACGCGTCGATATATTTCGCGCGGGCCGGACCCTGGTCATGATAGTAGGCGTGCTCGAAAACGTCGATCGCCAAAAGCGGGAATGTCCCCCAAACGCCCCCCTGATTGTGCGAGTCGCCGGTAAAATTGTAGAGATTGTCGTCTCCCGGATCCCAGGCAAGGATCACCCAGCCGAGCGCGATCATCGATGACGCTTTGAAATCGGCGACCCAGTTGTCGAACGATCCGTACGAGCGTTCAAGATGTTTGAGGACATCCCCTTTCGGTTTCCCGTCACCGCCAAGTATATCCCAATAGAGTTCATGCAAACGCTGGCCGGCGGCGTTGAAGGTTTCGTGACGCTTTAATCCGCCAAACTCGGAGTAATTCGCGTTGGCGGCGGAACGATCCGCGGCCGCCAGTTTCTCCATCACTTCATTCCGCTTTTTGACATACCCGGCGTAATGCGTGTCGTGGTGGTATGTGTTGGTCTGTTGCGAGATGCCGTCGAGTTTGTCGTATGCGTAGGGGAGCGGCTTTACTGTGTAGCGGTCAGCCATGAGGCTACCTCCTTCGGTGTAAAAAGGTTCATCTTTGCAAGCAGGCGGATAATAGTGAGGAGGCGGGAGCGTGTAAAGCGGAAAGTAGAGTAGATGGATTTACGCAGTCGTCGTTAGGGAACGAATCGCGCGCGGTCGCTGTTACAGGGAGTCAGTCAACCATGACCGACTTAGCGGCTTGCGGCTCAACCATGCCGACCCGCGCGGCCGGGAGGCCGAGCTGT
>JAMPYH010000231.1 GCA_023700785.1 Candidatus Zixiibacteriota bacterium | reverse complement strand
GAAGAAGCGACCCTCCGCCTTGATCTCGCCAAAGAAAAACTCTCCCTGATCGAGACCGGCAAGACCTCCATCGCTGATCGCAAAGTCGAGAACATCATTCGCTCGACGGTCAGCGGAACAATTCTCTCGGTCGAGGTTGAGGAAGGTGATCCGGTGGTGCCGTTGACATCGTATCAGGCCGGCACGACGCTGATGACGATCGCGTATATGGAAGATCTGGTGTTTAAGGGGAACGTTGACGAGATCGATGTCGGTAAACTGATCCTCGGAATGCCGGTCGAGATCGAGATCGGCGCGATCCCGAATCAGAAGATCCAGGGAACACTCCAGAAGATCTCACCGAAGGCGCATAAAGAGGAAGGCTCCACGCTGTTCGAAGTTGAGATCGCCATCACCGAACTGAACAATCAGTTCCTTCGCGCCGGCTACAGCGCCAACGCGGATGTGATCATCACGAAGAAAGATTCCATCCTGCTGGTGCCGGAGCGGCTCGTGAAATTCGCCGACTCGGTCGCGACAGTTGAAGTGCGCGATTCGATAGGCACGATCACCAGCAAAACGATCAAGACCGGCCTGTCGGACGGTATCAATCTGGAAGTAACCGAAGGTCTCGCCGAAGGCGACCAGGTGGTGGAACGTCCACCCAAAGAGATCACCGCTGACTAAGGCAGGACAGTTCACACGATGTTGCCGCTGCACACTGTCAAACAGTTCTTCACCGATATGCGGAGACAAAAACTCCGCACCGCGATGACGACATTCGGTATTTTCTGGGGAACCTGCTCCATCGTCCTGCTCTTCGCGTTCGGCCAGGGCCTGCGCGAAAGCCAGGTTGAGTCACAGAAAGGTCTCGGCGAGAATATCGGGATCTTCTGGCCGGGGATCACCTCAAAAGACCACAAAGGTCTGCCGCGGGGGCGCCAGGTGCAGTTCACCGAAGATGATATCCGGATGGTGAAAACGAAAGCGTTGACCATCGAGCGGATCTCCCCCGAGTTCTCCAAGTGGAATGTCAGCCTGAAGGTTGGCCGCACTAACATGGTGCAGAATGTCATCGGCATCTGGCCGGAATTCGGCGAAATGCGTAACCTGATCCCTACCGAAGGTTCGCGCTTTATCAATGAGCAGGATCTGGACCAGCGACGACGAGTGGTCTTTATCGGCGACCAGTTGGCGGATCAACTCTTCAATAATAGCGCTCTTACCGGCGGCGGGAACTCCAGCCCCCAGGGCTCCGAGAAATATCAGTTGGAGATCCAGAAAGTAGCGGATCGCGCCATCGGCCAGCAGGTGCTCGTTAACGGAGTGCCATTCACCGTGATCGGCGTGATGAAGCCGAAAAAGCAGGATAGCTCCTACAACGGCCGCGACGCTCGCAAAGCGTACATACCGGCTTCGACTTTTAATACCATGTACTCCCGCCGCTACCCGAACAATTTCGTAGTGCAGGCAAAGCCAACCGAGACTATCAAGAAGAGCAAAGAAGAGATCCTCTCGATCCTGGGAGCGAAATATCGCTTTGATCCAACCGATCGCGAGGCGCTCGCGGTCTGGGATGTCTCTGAGGGAATTGAGTTCATGAACAGCTTCTTTGGCGCGTTCCAGATGTTCCTCGTCGGCATCGGTGTCGCGACCCTCATCACCGGCGGGATCGGAGTCAGCAATATCATGAATGTGGTGCTGGAAGAACGCACCAAAGAGATCGGCATCAAGATGGCGCTCGGGGCGCGCAAGAGTTACATCCTGGTCCAGTTCATAGTCGAGACCCTCATGATCACCGGCATCGGCGGACTCTTCGGATTCCTCTTCGCCTTCGGTATCGTCTCGATCTTCCCCGCGCTTCAACTCGAAGATTATATCGGCGTGCCGAGAGTTGACATTTTCGGCGGGATCCTGGTCACAGTGCTGTTAGGCGTTATCGGATTGATCGCCGGCATCTTCCCGGCTCGTCGGGCCGCCAATCTGCAACCGGTACAGGCGCTCAAGCTGTTCTGAGGTAGCTATGCAGTGGTCCACGATCTACAACGTCTTTGTGCGCGATTTCCGGAAGCAGAAAAAACGGATCACCCTCACGATCATCGCCCTCTGCTGGGGGACGATCTCGATCATGTTGCTTCTGGGTTTTGGAGAAGGATTGCATCGTCAGCTCTCCGTCAACGGCAAAGGAATGGGCGAGGGGATCTCGGTCCTCTGGCCCGGACAAACATCGCTGCCGTGGAAAGGCCTGGGGAAAGGGCGCCCGATCCGTTTTGTCCCCGAAGATGTGGATTATCTCAAAAATAAGATACCGGAGCTGAAGGAAGTCGGCGGGGAGTACCATCGCTGGGGAGTCTCCATCAAGTATGGCGACAAGGTTGTGAGTGAGCATATTAACGGCCTCTCTCCCAATTATCAGGATATGCGCAACCATATCCCCGCGGCGGGCGGGCGGATGATCAACGATCTGGATATGCAGTACAAGCGCCGCGTGGTTTTCCTCGGAAACAAATTGGCCGAAAGGCTCTTCTCCGACACTCCGGCGGATAACGACAACTGGTTCCAGGAGAGCCCGCTCTCAAAAGAAGTCGCCCAGAAGGCGGTCGGCAAAGAGATCCTGATAAACGGGATGCCTTTCACGGTGGTTGGTGTCCAGATCCACAAGATGCAGATGAACAGCTATTCGGGCATGGACGCGGATAAGGCGTCTATTCCGGCGACCACGTTTGAGGCGGTCTTTGGCGATCCCTGGCTCGACAATATCATCTATATGCCGAATGATGTCCGCCGAATGAAGGAAGTCGAAAGGAAAGTATTTGAAGTGCTCGGGCAGAAATACAAGTTCGACCCGAAAGACCAGCGCGCGTTGGGGATATGGGATGTCGCCGCGAACCAGAAGGAAATGGACAACATGCTGTTCGGCATCAAGCTGTTTCTCGGCATTATCGGCGGGCTGACCCTGTTGATCGCCGCGGTCGGCGTCGCCAATATCATGTATGTCTCGATCAAAGAGCGGACACGCGAGATCGGCATCAAGATGGCGGTTGGCGCGCGCAGAGGATATATCCTGACCCAGTTCCTGCTCGAAGCTATCCTGATCACATTTGCCGGCGGATTCCTTGGCATGTTCATTTCGATCGCGCTGACCGAAGGGTTCAAGCGCGTGAATATACAGTCTGAAGTGCTCGCGTTCATGGGCCGCCCGACCATCTCTATCGAGATCGGTCTGGTGGTGGTCGCGATATTAGGTGTGATGGGGATCATGGCGGGACTCTTCCCCGCGATGAAAGCCGCGTCCGTCTCTCCAGTGGAGTCGTTAAGATATGAGTAATGAGATGCTGTTAGCTGCGCAGAAGCCGGTCCTGACGGACAATGTCATCAGTATGAACAATGTCCGTAAGGCCTACACCACCGGCAAAGTGACGTTTGAAGCGCTCAAGGGTGTGGATTTCCACGCCAGGCGCGGCGAGTTCCTTGCCATCGTCGGACCCTCCGGCTCGGGCAAGTCAACTATGATGAATATCATCGGCTGCCTCGATATACCGACCAGCGGCGATTATGTACTGGATGACCAGGTGGTGAATAAGCTCAACTCGAACCAACTGGCGGATATTCGGAACAGGAAGATCGGATTTGTCTTCCAGGCGTTTAACCTTCTCCCCTACGCGACGGCGTACGAAAATGTCGAAGTTCCCTTGTTGTTCGCCCGGGTCAACGCCAGGCAGCGCAAAGAGCGGATCATGGCGCTCCTGTCGCGCGTCGGGCTGGCGGATAAAGTCGCCAACAAGCCGACAGAGATGTCCGGCGGCGAGATGCAGCGAGTCGCCATCGCGCGGGCGCTCGCGAATGAGCCGGATATCATTCTCGCCGACGAGCCAACTGGTAACCTTGACACCAAGTCAGGCGGCGGGATCGTCCAGCTCTTCCATGAACTGTGGCAATCCGGCAAGACGATCATCATTATCACGCATGATATGAATATCGCGCGCCAATCCGGCCGTGTCTTCAAATTGAAGGATGGCCTGGTCGATACGAACGGCAATGGCATCTAGTACTTTCCGCGCAGATCGTTCTAAATAAAATGGCGGTGACACCGGCACCGCCTTCACTTTTTGAGTTCATCGATCAGAACGATCTCGAGCTATTCCTTAAACCTGTAAATCCTCCCATCAAACGCCGTAAAATAGAGTTCATTTCGCGCGTCAACGCCGAACGACGAGATCGATAGCTCAGTCTTGGGAAGTTGTTCCACACTCGCCGGCTGACCCTCCGCATACGTGAGCGCCCAGATACGGCCGGAGAGAAAATCAGCGAAGATATACTTCCCTTTAAGCGAAGGTACTTTCTCGCCTCGATAAACATATCCGCCGGTCACCGACTGTCCATCGGCATGCGTGTATTGAAAGACCGGCAGAGTGAGGCCGGTCGTGTCACAGCCGTTCGCCGGTTTAAAGCAATTCTCCCCCTCCATTATGGCCCACCCGTAGTTCTTCCCCTTCTCGATGATGTCTATCTCCTCGATGGCGTCCTGACCAACATCCGCCGTCCAGATCCGGCCGTTCTCGGAATCAAAGCTGAATCTCCAGGGGTTACGCAGACCATACGCGAAGATCTCACCGCGTGAACCATCGGTCGCGCCGGCGAAGGGATTATCATCCGGAATTGCGTACTGATTGCCGTCCTCCGTGGAATTGATGTCTATCCGGAGGATCTTGCCGAGCAATGTCGTACGGCTTTGGCCGTTGTTC